>NZ_NOZF01000087.1:0-51545 GCF_002258565.1 Rhodococcus sp. 05-2254-6 | reverse complement strand
TACTCGTCGAGCGGGTGGGTGAGGCGATCGAAGTGCGCCCACCAGAACGGCTTTCGCTCGCGTCGGTGGTAGCCGATGGAACCGGAGAACAATGCGACGGCCTGCTGCGTCGAGGTGCGCTCCCATGGCAGACCGGCGTACTCGGCGAGTTCGAGCTCCAGCGGGCTCGCGGTGTCCGTCGCACCGTCTTCGAGTTCGAGATGCTGCCGAGCCCGCGGGTGCACACCGGCATCCGACGCGCGCCCAAGTAACCAATCCCGCAGTCGCAGCGTCGATTCGCAGTCGGTGCGGTTGTACTCGGCGATATCGGCGAGGAGCGCAGCAGCCTCGGCGTCCTTGCCCTGGTCTCGTAGATCGCACCAGTTCGCGTATTCGACGATCGACGCGGCCGCATCGGTGACGTCCCCGTCGCGGGCCGCGGGCATGTACAGGGGTTCGAGCTTCTTGATGCTGTACGACCTGGCTCCGATGCGCACCGCAGATCGCACGATCGGGTAGAGGTCGACCAGAACGTCGTCCCGCAGTAGGTCGTCGACTGCGTCCTCACCCACTCCGTAGCGTCCGGCGAGGCGCAGTAGCGCGGTCTTCTCGTACGGCGCGTAGTGGTAGACGTGCATGTTCGGGTAGGCGGCGCGACGGGTGGTCACGTAGTCGAGGAAGTCGATCAGGGCGCGGCGTTCCTGTGCGCGATCGTGCGCCCAGAACGGGAGGAAGTCGCCGTCGGCGGTGTAGACGCCGAACAGGTACTCGAGTCCCCATTCGGCACTGCCGGCCTCGGCCCACAGTGGGTCGCCCTCGAAGTCGAAGAAGATGTCGCCCGGATCGGGCTCGGGGATCACGCCGAGGGCGTCGGCGTCGAAGATCTCGAATTCGGCGTCGCCGCTGCGCTCCTGGCGAACCTGCAGCGCGGCCTGAGCTCGCAGATTCGTGACCGTGCGAGACGACATGCCGTCCACGCTTCCGGTCGATGCAGCCAGTTCGTCGACCGTCGAGATGCCGGCGTCGAGCAGTCTGTCCCTGGTGCTCGCGCGCATGCCTGCGACCAGAACCAGGTCGCGGTGCTGTTCCACCTCGACCGTGCATGCCTCGCACTGTCCGCAGCCGGAGTAGCGCGAGTCGAACCAGTCGACGACGGTCCCCTCGGCGTGGTGCTCGTCGAGGATGTGTTGCAGGTGTTCCCTGGATTGTCGGTAGACCGGCAGGATCTCGGCGAGCGAGTGCGCGGAGTCGCTGCCGTCGCCGAGCATCAGGTGCACCTCGTCGCTCGGGGTGATGCCGCCGGACCGCAGCGCGTCCGCGTAGGCCGCCAACTGCAGCAGTGCCGACACCTTGGCGTGCCGCGACAGCTTGGTGTCGTACACGGCGTACCGATCGCCCTCGGCCACCAGGAAGTCGCAGAACCCGAGAA
Organism: Rhodococcus sp. 05-2254-6; assembly: GCF_002258565.1. Classification (NCBI taxonomy): domain Bacteria; kingdom Bacillati; phylum Actinomycetota; class Actinomycetes; order Mycobacteriales; family Nocardiaceae; genus Rhodococcus; species Rhodococcus sp. 05-2254-6. The sequence continues at coordinate 50,137 of NZ_NOZF01000087.1, read as the reverse complement.
ATCGGCCGTCGAAGAACGTGGCCTGATAGACCACGGGTGTGCGGGAGGTCAGGGCGGTGAACGTCGCCCAGGCCGCGTCGGCCATTTCCTGCGCGGTGCGTCCCGGTCGGTCCATCGTCAGGACACCGCCGGGAAACTGCTGCTGGAATGTCTCGAGTTGACGGCGTTCGTGCTCGAATCCGAGTGCAGAGGTGCGGTCCAGCATCGGATCCGGCTCGGCGGTGGCCCGCGGGATCAGACCGGTGAGGCCGTCGAGTCGGCGCAGCAGTCCGAATTCGCACGACGCTGCCGCGGCGAGGTCGCTGGCGCTGTAGATGACGCGATCGCCGATGAGGAACACGCGCCCACCCTAGTCACCGCCGCGAGCGGTACCGGTCACGTTGCGCGCGGATGCCGTCGCGAGGAGGCAAAATGATCGAATGCCTTTTTTCGACGGAGCCACCGGCGCGGTCCACTACCGAAACTGGACTGTCCCCGATGCTCGTTTCGGTCTCGTTTTTCTGCACGGTCTCGGCCAGAACAGCGGCCATTATCACCGTTTCGCTCGCGTCCTCAACGGACGCGGAGTCGATGTGTGGGCGGTCGATCACGTGGGCCACGGCCTCACCGAAGGTGAGTTGACGGACGCCGCTCAGATTCCCGCACTCGCGCAGAACGCGCTGCAGTTGCTCGAGATCGCCGAGGCCGAACACCCGGAGTTGTCGTTCGCACTGATGGGTCATTCGTTGGGCGCGGCGACGGCCATCGCAGCCCTCGGTGCGCATCCGGAGGCGGTGCAGTGCGCCGTACTGTGCGGAACACCCAAGTCGGTGACCGGCTCGGTCACCGATCTCGCCGACAACGTCATTCCGCTGCTGGCCGTGCACGGCGTGGACGATCGTCTGGCTCCGGTCGATGCGGTGCGCGAGTGGATCGGCGGCGTTCCCGACGCGTCCCTGCGCGAATTCGAGGACGGTGGCCACGACCTGCTGCACGAGAAGATCCACTTGCAGGTGACGTCGGTGGTGGCGGAATTCCTCGACGACCACATGTCCTGACAAACAAAAAGAACGGGCCCGGCGCGAGGATCGCGCCGGGCCCGTTCTCTTGTGGTCGATCTACGAGTAGATGGCTTCGATGTCGCTGCCGCGCTCGGCATGAATGATGTTGCGCTTGAGCTTCATCGTCGGGGTGAGCTCACCGGTTTCGACGGTGAAGTCGTTCTCGAGGATCGTGTACTTCTTGATCTGCTCCGGGTTCGAGACCTTCTTGTTGGCCTCGGCGACGGCCTTGTCGATCTCGGCGACCATCTCGGGATTCTTGGACAATTCGGAGAACGGAATGTCCGCGGACAGGTTGTGCCGCTCGAGCCAGCCCGGCAGTGCTTCCGGGTCGAGGGTGATGAGCGCACCGATGAACGGCTTGGCGTCGCCCACGACGAGGCACTGGCTGATGATCGCGTTCGCGCGGAGGGCGTCCTCGAGCACTGCGGGGGCGACGTTCTTGCCACCCGCGGTCACGATGATCTCCTTCTTGCGGCCGGTGATCGAGACGTAGCCTTCCTGGTCGATGGCACCGAGGTCGCCGGTGTGGAACCAGCCGTCGACGATGGCCTCGGAGGTGGCCTTCTCGTTGTGCCAGTAGCCGCTGAACACGACCGGTCCCTTGAGCAGCAGTTCGCCGTCCTCGGCGACCTTCACCGAGTGGCCGTCGATGGGCTTGCCGACGGTGCCGACGCGCTGTTCCTTGGTGGTGTTGACGGTGATGGCCGCGCTGGTCTCGGTCAGGCCGTAGCCCTCGTAGACCGGGACGCCCGCACCGCGGAAGAAGTGGCCGAGGCGGGCACCGAGAGGTCCACCACCGGACACCGCGCGGGTGCAGTTGCCGCCGAGTGCGGCGCGCAGCTTGGAGTACACGAGCTTGTCGAACACCGTGTGCTTGAGGTTCAGAACCAGCCCGGCTCCGCCCTTCTCCTGGGCCTCGCTCCACTCGATGGCCGTCGCGGCGGCCTTGTCGAAGATGGAACCCTTGCCGCCGTCGTGTGCCTTTTGCTTGGCGGAGTTGTAGACCTTCTCGAACACACGCGGCACCGACAGGATGAAGTCCGGCTTGAACACGGCGAACTGATCCACCAGCGTCGTCACGTCCGAGGTGTGTCCGACGGTGACCTTGGACTCGAACGAGCCGAACGAGACGGCGCGGGCGAACACGTGCGCCATCGGGAGGAACATCAGTGTGCGGTTGCCCTCCTTCATCGAGTCGTGCAGCGCGATCTGGGTGGCCTGCACCTCGGCGTAGAAGTTGGCGTGCGTGAGCTGAACGCCCTTGGGCCGTCCGGTGGTGCCCGAGGTGTAGATCAGGGTCGCGGGCGATGCCGCGCTGACCTGATGGCGTCGTGCATGCAGTTCCTCGTCGCTGACCGAGGCTCCGCGGGTGGTCAGCTCGTCGATGGCTCCGGCGTCGATCTGCAGAACCTCACGCAGATCCTTGGCACCCTCGGTGACCTCTTTGAGGTTCGAGGCGTGCGCTGCGGTCTCGACGACGAGCAACTTGGTGGCGGAGTCCTCGAGAATCCACTGCGCCTGGTCGGCGGAGGAGGTCTCGTAGATCGCGACGGTGCAGCCACCTGCGGACCAGATGGCGTAGTCGAGGACGACCCACTCGTAGCGCGTCGCGCTGAGGATCGCGACACGGTCGCCGAGTTCGATACCGGAGGCGATCAGTCCCTTGGCTGCTGCCGCGACCTCGGTCGCGAAGCGAGCTGCGGTGACATCGGTCCAGTTGCCGTTCACCAGACGTTGGAAGGGTACGAAGTTGGGCGATTCCTTCTCGTACCTGTAGACGGTGTCGGCCATGGATGCGTCGTCAGGAATGGTGAACGACGCCGGCACAGAATATTCGCGCACTGCTGGACCCCTTACGGAAAAATAGCGTGGTAGTTGTGCATTTCATCACATTCGAGGCCGTGGCGCACCATCCGGGGTGTCCGGTTTGTCGACTTTGCCGCGAGTCCGGGGGAGTTGAGTGTGACTCGGGGTACAACTTAACCGTCCGCAGTCGCGTTCGGGTGTGGGGTCGCCGGTGTGAGGCCGCTCGCACCGCAGGCCGTCGTGACCGTTTTCGTCACCTGATCAGCGTAGAAGGGTTCGCAGGGCCCGAGCAGGTACTAAACTCGTGCGACATATGAGCACTTCAGAAACTGAACAGGATGCCGCCGTGACGTCCGACGAGACGAATTCGCCCCCGCAGGAGTCCGCCGTTCCAGCGGGCGACGACATCACCTTCGCCGACCTCGGGATCGACGAGCGGGTCCTGAAGGCCCTCCGCGATGTCGGCTACGAGAGCCCGTCGCCCATTCAGGCGGCCACCATTCCGCCGCTGATGGCAGGCAACGACGTCGTCGGACTCGCGCAGACCGGAACCGGCAAGACCGCCGCGTTCGCGGTGCCGATCCTCTCGCGTCTCGACGTCTCGCGTCGGGTGCCGCAGGCCCTGGTGCTGGCCCCGACCCGTGAGCTGGCGCTCCAGGTCGCCGAGGCGTTCGGCAAGTACGCCACCCACATTCCAGGTCTGCACATCCTGCCGATCTACGGCGGTCAGGCGTACGGCATCCAGCTGTCCGGTCTGCGCAAGGGCGCACAGATCATCGTCGGTACTCCCGGCCGCGTCATCGACCATCTCGAGAAGGGCACCCTCGACCTGTCCGGGCTCGAGTACCTGGTGCTCGACGAGGCCGACGAGATGCTCAAGATGGGTTTCCAGGAGGACGTCGAGCGCATCCTCTCCGATACCCCGGAGTACAAGCAGGTCGCGTTGTTCTCGGCCACGATGCCTGCCGCGATTCGCAAGATCTCCAAGCAGTACCTGCACGATCCGGTGGAGATCACCGTCAAGACGAAGACGTCGACGGCACCGAACATCACTCAGCGCTACGTCCAGGTGGCACATCAGCGCAAGCTCGAAGCACTGACTCGAATCTTCGAGGTCGAAGAGTTCGAGGCGATGATCATGTTCGTCCGTACCAAGCAGGCCACCGAGGAGCTCGCCGAGAAGTTGCGCGCACGGGGCTTCTCGGCCGCGGCGATCAACGGCGACATCGTGCAGGCTCAGCGTGAGCGCACCATCGGTCAGCTGAAGAACGGTCAGATCGACATTCTGGTGGCCACCGACGTGGCTGCCCGTGGTCTCGACGTCGACCGCATCTCGCACGTCATCAACTACGACATCCCGCACGATACCGAGTCCTACGTGCACCGCATCGGTCGTACCGGCCGAGCGGGTCGCGCCGGTCAGGCACTGTTGTTCGTCGCGCCCCGGGAGCGTCACCTGCTCAAGGCCATCGAGCGTGCGACGCGTCAGCCGATCACCGAGATGCAGCTGCCGAGCGTCGACGACGTCAATGCGCAGCGCGTGACGAAGTTCAAGGACTCCATCACCGAGAGCCTGGGCAACGAGAATCTGGCGTTGTTCCGTCGTCTCATCGAGGATTACGAGCGTGAGCACGACGTGCCGTTGGTCGACATCGCGGCGGCGCTGGCCATTCAGTCCCGCGACGGCGAGGCGTTCTTGCTCAAGCCCGAGCCGCCTGCCCCGCCGCGGGCACCGCGCGAGCCGCGCGAACCCCGGCCCCCGCGCACGTTCGACGAGGACGCGGCCAGCTCGCATCATCGCAAGACGGGCCAGGAGATGGCGACGTACCGCATCAGCGTCGGCAAGCGGCATCACGTCGCCCCGGGAGCGATCGTCGGTGCCATCGCCAACGAGGGCGGTCTGCGTCGAAGCGACTTCGGCCATATCAGCATTCGGCCCGATCACTCGTTGGTGGAGTTGCCGGCCGACCTCGCCGACGAGACCGTCGAGGCGTTGCGCCGCACCCGCATCAGTGGCGTACTGATTCAGCTGCAACCCGATTCCGGTCCTCCCGGACGCAGCGGTGGCGGGAAGTACAAGGGGCGGCGCTAGCGCACGTGCACGGCACTTCGTAGCCCACTACGAGTTTCCGCGCACGACCCCAGCGCGAGCGTTTGGTGGCCGAGGCCACGGGTATCCGCCCGTGCATGACCAACGTCACTCTCCGTGTCAACGGGACCGACCGCGCTTTCGACTGCGATACCCGAACCACCCTGCTCGACGCTCTCCGCGAGAACCTGGACCTGATCGGTGCCAAGAAGGGGTGTGACCACGGGCAGTGCGGGGCCTGCACGGTGCTGGTGGACGGACGGCGGATCAACAGCTGCCTGACGTTCGCAGTGGCGCAGCAGGATCGTGAGATCACCACGGTCGAGGGGTTGGCCGATGGCGACACCCTGCATCCGGTGCAGCAGGCCTTCGTCGATCGCGACGCGTTCCAGTGCGGGTACTGCACATCCGGGCAGATCTGTTCGGCGGTCGCGGTGATCGAAGAGGCCAAGCAGGGGTGGCCCAGCGCGGTCACCGAGGACATCGAGGGTGCCGACGTCGAACTCGATCCCGACGAGATACGAGAACGTATGAGCGGCAACCTCTGTCGTTGCGGTGCCTACTGCAATATCGTGTCGGCCGTGCGGGACGCGTCGTGAAGACCTTCGAGTACGACGCAGCCACCGCCGTCGACGACGCCGTGGCCCGCCTCGCCGAGAACGAGAACGCCATGCTGCTCGGCGGGGGAACCAACCTCGTGGACCTGATGAAACTCGGTGTCGTGGGCCCGACGACGCTGATCGACGTGACGCGACTTCCGTTGCACGACATCGATGTATCCGACGACGGCACTCTCCGTGTCGGTTCCGGCGTGAGCAACAGTGATCTCGCGGTGCACCCGGTGGTGCGTCAGCGTTATCCGGTGCTCTCGCGGGCGGTGCTGGCCGGTGCCTCGGGTCAATTACGCAACATGGCCACCACCGGCGGGAACCTGTTCCAGCGCACTCGGTGCGTGTACTTCATGGATGCATCGAAGCCGTGCAACAAGCGCGAACCCGGGTCGGGCTGCCCGGCCCGGACCGGTGAGCACCGAAACCTTGCCATCCTCGGGGCCTCGGAGGCCTGCGTGGCGACGCATCCCTCCGACATGGCGGTTGCGCTGTCCGCTCTCGACGCGCGTGTGGTCGTGCGCGGAGTCGACGGAGAGCGCACCCTCGCGATCGATGACTTCTATCGGCTACCCGGCGACGCGCCCGAGCACGACAACACGGTCGCGCGGGACGAACTCGTCACGGCCATCGAGATACCGGCACCGGCTGACGGCACCGTCTCCACCTACCGCAAGGTGCGAGACCGGCAGTCCTACGCATTCGCGGTCGCCTCGGTCGCTGCCACTCTCGATGTCGAGGACGGAATCGTGCGCGGGGTGTCGATCGCGCTGGGCGGTGTGGCGCACAAGCCGTGGCGGGCTCGCACGGCCGAGCACACGCTGCTCGGCGCGGCCGCCGAGGAGGCGTCGTTCCGGCGGGCGATCGCGTCGGAACTCGACGCGGCGGAACCGTTGCGCGACAACGCGTTCAAGATCCCACTGGTGACCAACCTCGTCACCCGCACTTTGGCGGAACTCACAGTGTCGGGAGACCGGTCATGACTGCATCGATCGGACAACCGATTCAGCGCACCGAATCGATCGCGAAGGTCACCGGCCGGGCTCGGTACGCCGCCGAGCAACCGCAGGCCGTCGGGCAGCTGTACGCCTGGTACGTGCCCGCGACAGTTCCCGCAGGCACGGTCGAACGAGTCGAACTGGACGGCGACCCCGCGGTGCATGCGGTCGTCTGGCACGGCAACGGGGAGAAGCTGGGTGAGGTCGAGGACGCCGAACTGCATGTCCTGCAGTCGAACACCGTCGCGTACCGCGGTCAGATCGTGGCCGTCGTCGTGGCCGATACTCTTCAGGACGCCCGCGCCGCCGCAGCCCGAGTGCACGTGCAGTACACCGATGTCCGTTCACCCGACAACACGTTGACGGCCGAGCACGGCTCGCTCTACGGACCCGAGTCCGTCAACGCCGGCTTTCCGACCGACGTGACGATCGGGGAGCCCGATGCGGCGCTGCAGACCGCCGAGCATGTCGTCGACAACTGGTATTCCACCGCGCCGATGCACAACAGTCCGATGGAGCCGCATGCCACCACGGCGCAGTGGGCCGACGGCGTTCTGACGCTGTGGGACTCGACGCAGGCACCGTCGGGTGTGCAGGGCGATCTCGCCACGGCGTTCGACCTCGAGCCCGAGAACGTTCGCGTCGTCGCCGAGAACGTCGGCGGCGGATTCGGAGCCAAGGGAAGTACTCGGCCCAACGCGATCCTCGCTGCGATGGCCGCGCGAGCCACCGGCCGCACCGTGAAATTGGTGCTGCCGAGGCAGGCGTTGTTCGATGTCGTCGGGTATCGCACGCCGACGCTCAATCACGTTCGTCTGGGCGCTGATTCGACCGGTGTGCTGCAGGCGATCACGCACGATTCGTTCCAGCAGACCAGCACGATCTTCGAGTTCTGCGAGCAGACGTCGGAATCGACTCGGCACATCTATGCGGCCCCCAACCGTCGCACCACCCACCGTCTCGCGAAGCTGGATGTCGGAACGCCGCGGTGGATGCGGGCACCCGGCGAGGCACCCGGCATGTTCGCCGTCGAGACGGCCATCGACGAATTGGCCGCGGCCACCGGTGTCGATCCGATCGAATTGCGCGTTCGTAACGAGCCGGACGTCGATCCCGCCAGTGGTAACCCGTTCAGCTCACGCAGCGTGGTGCAGTGCCTGCGCGAGGGTGCGGAGAAGTTCGGCTGGGACCGCCGCGATTCCACACCCGGTCAGCGTCGAGAAGGCAACACCCTCGTCGGCATGGGAGTCGCGACGGCCAGCTACCCGGTGTTGATCTCACCGAGTACCGCGTCGGCGCGAGTGGAGTCGGACGGCACGATCACGGTGTCCGTCGCCGCGTCGGACATCGGTACCGGCGCGCGCACCGTGCTGCGACAGATCGCCGCCGATGCTCTCGAGGTCGATGCAGACAGCGTGACCGTCGAACTCGGCGACAGCGCTCTGCCGACCGCTCCGGGAGCCGGTGGATCCTCGGGCACCTCGTCGTGGGGCTGGGCCGTCACCAAGGTCTGCCACTCGTTGAAGTCTCAGGGTTCGTACGAGCCGGGCAACTCCGCCGAGGCCGACACCACCGACGACGTGGAGGGGCAGAAGGAGCTGGCGCGCATGGCTTTCGGTGCCCAGTTCGCCGAGGTCGCGGTCGACATCGACACCGGTGAGGTGCGGGTACGCAGGATGCTCGGAGTCTTCGGCATCGGCGCGGTGATGAATCCGCGGCTGGCGAGGTCTCAGCTCATCGGCGGCATGACGTTCGGACTCGGCATGGCGCTCATGGAGAACGGCATCACCGATCACGAGTTCGGTGGGTTCGCCAATCACGATCTCGCCGAGTACCACATCCCGGCGTGTGCGGACGTCACCGATCTCGAGGCCGTGTGGGTCGAGGAGGTCGACACCGAACTCGCGCCGATGGGCGGCAAGGGAATCGGTGAGATCGGTGCGGTCGGATCCTCGGCGGCCATCGGCAATGCCGTCTACAACGCCACCGGCGTCCGAGTCCGCGATCTGCCGATCACCCTGGACAAGGTGCTGCCGCACCTCTAGAGCGGCTTCGCCGCAGGTGAGTGAAAACTCGACCCCTGCTACGAAGTTCCGCGCACATGGGGCGCATCCCCTCTACAGCCCCTCTAGGCCAATATGCGCTGCAGGAACTGGCGGGTACGGGGCTCCGTCGGGTTCACCAGCACCTGTTCCGGTGTGCCGCGTTCGAGGACGACGCCGTTCTCGATGAACAGCACCTGATCGGCGACTTGCTGGGCGAAACGGATTTCGTGGGTGACGATCACCATCGTCCAGCCCTGCGCGGCAAGGCCTTTGATGACGGCCAGTACCTCGCCCACGAGTTCGGGATCGAGGGCTGAGGTGGGCTCGTCGAACAGCATCAGCTTGGGGCGCAGCGCTAGGGCTCGGGCGATTCCGACGCGTTGTTGCTGGCCTCCGGACAGTTGGAACGGGTAATGGTCGGACTTGGCGTCGAGACCGATTTGGTCGAGGATCGCGTGCGCGTCACGGATGGCGTCGTCCTTAGCTCGCTTCTGCACGATCACCGGTCCCTCGATGATGTTCTGCAGCACCGTCTTGTGTGGAAACAGGTTGTGGCTCTGGAACACCATGCCGCTCTGAGCGCGGAAGTGTCGGAGCTGCGCCGCGTTGACGGATTCTGCGAAATCCACCGACACGTCCCCGATGCGGATGATGCCTGCGTCGGCCTGGTCGAGTGCGTTCAGTGTGCGCAGCACCGTGGTCTTGCCGGATCCGGACGGTCCGATGATGACGGTGACGGTGCCGGACGGCACGGTGAACGAGATGTCCTTCAACACCTCGAGTGGCCCGAACGATTTCTTCAGTGCGGATACTTCCAGCAGGTCTGTCATTTGGCCACGTACCTGTCGAGTCGGACTTCGAGTTTGCCTTGGAAGAACGAAAGAACGATGCAGATCACCCAGTAGTAGAGCGCCGCAACGGTATACAGGGTGAAGAAGTCGAAGGTCGGTGCGGCCGCGAGTTGTGCGACGCGCAGCAGCTCGGTGACCAGGATGGTCGATGCCAGGGAGGTGTCCTTGACCAGCGAGATCAGCGTGTTCGACAACGGTGGTACCGCGGTGCGCAGTGCTTGCGGAAGTACGATGCGCTGCAACGTGGTTCGGTAGCCCATCCCGATGGTCTGCGCGGCCTCCCACTGCCCTTTGGGCACGCTCAGTATCGCGGCCCGGATCACCTCGGCCGCGTAGCCACCGACATTGAGCGAGAACGCGACCACCGCGGCCGGGAACGGCGAGATCACGATGCCGAACTGCGGCAGCCCGTAGAAGATGATGAACAGCTGCAGCAGCAGGGGAGTGCCGCGGATGATCGAGACGTAGAACCGGGCGACCGCGGCGAGCGGTGCGATCGACGAGATCCGGGCCAGTGCGACCGCGAGGGCGATGACGAGTCCGATCACGAAGCTGATGGCGGTGAGCGGAATGGTCATGGTCACAGTGGCTTTGAGCATCGGCCACAGGTTGTCGAGAACGAGCTGCGTTTTGGACGGTGCCGTCGACGCTGCGTCGTCGCTTGTCGGAACCACGGTGTCGGCTGTCGGTGCGGCGACGTCGCTGCCGAAGTACTTGTTCGAGATCTCGGCGATGGTGCCGTTCTCGCGCAGCGTGTCGATGGCGGTGTCGACCTCGTCCATCAACCCACTGTCCTTGCGGGCCACGAAGGATTGCAGCGTCGTGTCGCCGGTCTCGCCTGCGATCTTCACGCCGGTGTCGCCGGTCTGCTGCAGGTATTCGGCGATGGCGAGGGAGTCGTTGACGGTGGCGTCGACGCGGCCGTCCTTGACGAGAGTGACCGCCTGAACGAATCCCTCGACGGCTTCGACGTTCGCGCCTGCGTTCGCCGCGACCTCGGCCCAGTTGCTCGTCGACGATTGCGCGGTGGTCTTGCCGGCCAGGTCGGCGAGAGAGGTGATGGTGGAGTCGTCTGAGGCGGTGAGGATCTGGCCTTCCGACACCGTGTACGGCGTGGACAGGTCGTAGGCCGACTGGCGCGCAGGAGTGATCGAGACCTGGTTGGCGATCAGATCGAAGCGTTGGGATTGCAGTCCGGCGAAGATCGAATCGAACGGGGTCTGCACGAAGTCGACGCGTACGCCCAACTCGGCTCCGACGGCGTTGATGACGTCGATGTCGTATCCGGTGAGTTGTCCGTCCGCGCCCTGATAGCTGAACGGGCTGTAGGTGCCCTCGGTGCCGACGACCAGTACGCCCTCGTCCTGCACCCGGTCCAGCAGCGACTGCGAGGACGAGCTGCAGCCGGACAACCCGAGGATGCCGATGAGAATCGCGACCAGAGCAAGAATCGATCTGCGCACCATCTGCGCCCGCTTTCGCCGTATGTACGAGTGGAGCAAAACCTACCCGTCGATCTCCAGTTCCGCTGACACCACGACGGTGTTGTTCATCGGCAATGCCGCCACCCCGAGTGCGGTGCGGGCATGAGCACCGATCTCCGGACCGAAGATGGCGAGCACCAGATCGGAGAAGCCGTTGACGACCGTGGTGGTCTGAGTGAAGCCGTGGTCGGCGTTGACCGACCCGGTCACGGTCAACCACGCGCTGATTCGATCGAGGTCGCCGATCGCCCGGGCGACGCTGCCGAGGAGCGCCAGCGCGGTGTCGCGTGCGGCGTCGGTGGCCGAGTCGAGATCGACCTGCGACGGCACTGCACCGAACGGGCCGGCCAGGGTGCCGTCCCGGTCCAAGGGGGAATGGCCCGAGGCGAAGACTCGGTTGCCACGCACGCGCACCCATTCGAACGAGAACTCGAAACCGGGCGGAGCGGTCGGTTCCCCGGGCAAGGTGAAGCCGAGTTCGGTGATGCGACGTTCGATCTCCATGAAAGAAAACTCTGTCAGACCGGGATGCCGTTGATGGTGCGAACGGTCCAGCGAGAACCGTCGTGTTCGAGGGTGGAGACGCCCGCGTTGAGGATGCGCGGGGAGTGGCGTCGCCGGATCGCGTCGAAGATCGCCCGGATGACGCCGCCGTGCGCCACGGCGATCACCGCGGAGTCCGGGAAACGCGACGCGATCTCGTCCACGCCGCGCACACCTCGCACGATCAGGTTCGAACGCGGCTCCAAGCCCGGGTACCGGCCGTCCGGCCAGTGCGAGTACGCGTCCCAGTCGGTGAAGCCCTCGGCGTCACCGAAGTGCCGCTCGGCCAGATCGGGGAACTCGGCGGTGCGGGTCAGACCCAGGTGCGCGCCGATGATGTCTGCGGTTTCCGCTGCTCGGATCAGCGGGGAGCTGACCAGGTGGTCCCATGTCCGGTACTCGAGTTCGTAGCCGGCCTCGCGGGCCTGAGCACGGCCGGTGTCGTTGAGAGGAATGTCCGAAGAGCCCTGCAGGCGCCCGTGCAGATTCCAGTTCGTTTCACCGTGCCGAACCAGTGCCAGAAGAGTCATAGTGAGCGGAGAATATCCCAGAGTTACCAGGGAGTACGGTCGATACGAAGATACGCGAACGAGCTTGGAGGATTGTCGATGAATCTTGCCCTGACAGAAGAAGAGGCCGCGTTCCGTGACGAGATGCGGACGTTCTTCACCACGAAGGTCCCCGCCGAGATTCGCGAGAAGAGCGCGACGGGTCAGGAGTTGAGCAAGGACGAGGTGGTCACGACCATGCGAATCCTCAACGAGAACGGCCTGGCGGTGCCGCATTGGCCCGCCGAGTTCGGTGGCCGCGACTGGACCGCTGTACAGCGTCACATCTGGCTCGACGAAATGCAGTTGGCGTCGGTGCCCGAGCCGCTGGCGTTCAATGCCTCGATGGTCGGCCCGGTCATCGCGACGTTCGGCTCGCAGGAGCTCAAGGAGAAGTTCCTGCCCAAGACGGCGAACCTCGACATCTGGTGGTGCCAGGGCTTCTCCGAGCCCGAGGCCGGATCGGACCTGGCGTCGTTGCGCACCACCGCCATCCGCGACGGTGACGACTACATCGTCAACGGACAGAAGACGTGGACCACGCTCGGCCAGTACGCCGACTGGATCTTCGCCCTCGTGCGCACCAACCCGGACGCGCCGAAGAAGCAGGCCGGAATCTCCTTCCTGCTCATCGATCTGAACACTCCCGGCATCGAGATGCGCCCCATCAAGCTGGTCGACGGCAGTGTCGAGGTCAACGAGGTCTTCTTCGACAACGTCCGCGTTCCGGCGGAGAACCTCGTCGGCGAGGAGAACCAGGGCTGGAGCTACGCAAAGTTCCTGCTCGGCAACGAGCGCACTGGCGTCGCCCGTGCCGGACACACCAAAGTGCATCTGGGACAGGCGAAGAAGCACGCAGCACAGACCAAGGTCGGCACCGGCACGCTGCTCGAGGATCCACTGTTCGCGGCCAAGATGGCCGAGGTCGAGAACGAACTGCTCGCCCTCGAGCTGACTCAGCTGCGCATGGTGTCGAGCTCCGACGACGGCAAGCCGAATCCGGCGTCGTCCATCCTCAAGCTGCGGGGATCGGAACTGCAGCAGGCCACCACCGAATTGCTGATGGACGTCGCCGGGCCGGACTCACTGCCCTACGAGGCGGGCGAGGACATCGAGAGCGAGGGCTGGGCGCAGCGCTCGGTACCGGGTTATCTCAACTACCGCAAGGTGTCGATCTACGGCGGCTCGAACGAGGTTCAGCGCACCATCATCGCCTCTGCGATTCTCGGACTGTAAGGGAGCATCTGAAGACATGGATTTCGAACTCAACGAAGAGCAGAAGCTGCTGCGCGACACCACTCGTGAGGTTCTCTCGCGGGCCTACGACACCGAGAAGCGCAACAAGATCGTTGCCGGTGAGCTGGGCTGGAGCACCGACGTCTGGAAGCAGTTGGCCGAGGTCGGCCTCCTGGGTCTGACGTTCAGCGAAGAAGACGGCGGGATGGACGCCGGTCCGGTGGAGATCATGGCGGTGATGACCGAGGTCGGACGACGGCTCGCACCGGAGCCGATTCTCGACGCCGTTCTCGTTCCCGGCGGGTTGATCTCCGAGCTCGGCAGCGCCGATCAGCGCGCGCGGCTCCTGCCGCCCGTGGCCGAGGGATCGTCGATGTTGGCGTTCGCGCACAACGAATCCGGTAGCCGCTGGCCCAACGTCGAGGTCGCCACCGCCGCCACCGAGGACGGTGGATCGTGGTCGATCAACGGCGTCAAGAATCCGGTTCCGCACGGTGGTAGCGCAGACGTGATCGTCGTCAGTGCGACGCTGCCCAGCGGTGGAACGGGACTGTTCGTCGTCGACGCCGATGCGACCGGTCTCACGCGCAAGTCCTACGCCACCCACGACGGTCAGCGCGCCGCGCAGATCGAATTCGTCGACGTCGCAGCCGAACCGCTCGGCACCGCCGAGAACGCGGCCGCGGCCATCACCGGTGCCGAGGTGCGAGCGCAGGCCGCGCTCTGCGCCGAGGCGATCGGTGCGATGGAAGAGGCGCTTCGGTTGACCACCGATTACCTCAAGCAGCGCAAGCAGTTCGGGGTTCCGCTGGCCAAGTTCCAGGCGCTCACCTTCCGTGCGGCGGACATGTACGTGCTGCTCGAACTCGCCCGCAGCATGAGCCTGTACGCCACGATGTCCTTGGCCGACGGCAACATCGACCCGACCATCGCGTCGCGAGCGAAGCTGCAGATCTCGCGGTCCGGTCGCAAGATCGGCCAGGAGGCCATTCAGTTGCACGGCGGAATCGGCGTGACGGCCGAATATCCGGTGGGGCACTACACCAGTCGACTGGTGGCCATCGAGCACACGCTGGGTGGTGCCGACGAGCACCTACGCATCCTTGCCGCGAAGGTCGCCGATCACGATCTCATCGGGATCTGACGCTCGTCCTAACACTCCTCGGGCCCGGCCACCGTCGACAGGTGGCCGGGCCCGAGGTCGTTTCGTGAGGTGTCAGCTGCCCGCATCCGCCTCGGCGACGAGATCGGCCACGGCTGCGGGGTTCGAGACCAGGATCGCGTGCGAACCCGGCACCTCGGTCACCCGAGCACCCGCCCGCTGCGCCATGAACCGCTCGGCCGAGGCCGGGATGATCTGATCCTGCTGGGGAATCAGCGCCCACGACGGTGTGTCCGCCCAGGACGGTGGGCCGCTCGGCTCGAGCAGCGCACCGGCAGCGATCGTCTTCTGGTGAGCGACCATGCGCGCGGCCTGCTCCTCGGTGACATCAGGGGCGAAGAACGGCCGGAACAGGGCAGGCGTTATGTACGAGTCGACGTTCCTGCCGATCAGGTTGGAGGAATCGTCGACGATCGACAGGCCGATCACCGGCGGCACCAGCGCGGTCACCGGGAATCGGATGGGGTCGAGTTCCAAGGCGACGGGTTCGCCCTCGACGGGCATGAACGCGGCGACGTAGACCAGCGCTTCCACGTTGTCGGCGTGCACGTTGCTGATCACCGTGCCGCCGTACGAATGGCCCACCAGTACCACCGGCCCGTCGATGCTCTCGACGACATCGGTGACCGAGGCCGCGTCGAACGCCGGTCCGCGCAGCGAGTTGTCCGCCGTCACCACCGGGTAGCCGCGGCCACGGAGGTTGTCGGCTACGCCGTCCCAGCTGGTGTTGTCCGCGAAGGCTCCGTGCACCAGCACCACGGTCGGCAGCTCCTGCGCGGCAGCGGGCGCGACGCCGATGCCGACCATCGACCCCACCGTCAGTCCTGCAGTTGCGAGAAGGGTGGTCAGCTTCGGTTTCGTCATGCTCTCAACCTGTCACACGCCGGATGTTGGTGCGGTGTTCACCGCGTAGATCCGACCAGCTTTTTCTCAGTGAACGCTCGTATGCTTGGGTTGCAACAGTGGCGTTCGCCCGGCCGGGTGAACGTGAAACGGTAGGTCCGATCGTGAGCGAGAGTTCGATGAAGTCTCGGATGGCCGAGTACCCACGTCCCCATCACTGCTTGCTGCATATCAGCGACACGCATCTCGTCGACGGCGGAGGTCGGTTGTACGGGGGCGTGGACAGTCATTTGCGGCTCGAGCAGGTGATGACCGACGTACGCAACTCCGGTGTGCGGCCCGACGCATTGGTGTTCACGGGGGATCTGACGGACAAGGGTGAGCCGGGCGCGTACGAGAAATTGCGCGCGTTGGTCGAGCCGGTGGCCGAGGAACTCGGTGCGCAGATCGTCTGGGCGATGGGCAATCACGACGACCGGTCGACGTTTCGTCAGAAGCTTCTCGACGCCGAACCCACCGGGCAGTCCATCGATCGTGTCCACGACGTCGACGGTCTTCGGGTGGTGACGCTCGACACGACGGTACCGGGCAGGCATCACGGCGAGCTCGGCGACGAGCAATTGGCCTGGCTGGCAGACACTCTCGCGACCCCCGCCGAGTTCGGCACCATTCTCGCGATGCATCATCCGCCGGTACCGACCGTGCTCGATCTCGCCGTGCTGGTCGAGCTGATCGATCAGCCTCGGCTGGCCGACGTGCTACGCGGAACCGATGTGCGATCCATTCTTGCTGGGCACCTGCACTATTCGACGACGGCCACGTTCGCGGGTATCCCGGTCTCGGTGGCGTCGGCCACGTGCTACACCCAGGATCTGAACGTGCCCGCAGGCGGATTGCGCGGACGCGACGGTGCCCAGGGCTACAACTTGGTCCACGTCTACGAGGACACCGTCGTGCATTCGGTGGTGCCCACAGGGTCGTACGACACTGTGGGAGAGCCGGTCTCGGCTCAGGAGACTGCGCGCAGGCTGAATGCAGCGGGAGTGACCATCGCAGACAGCGCGCGGCGCAAGACGTTCAGCGACGCCTAACGCTGTTCGCGTTCCCACGGCGCGACGATGGGGAAGTACTTGTCCAGGAACTGTGTCACCGTTCGGGTGCGCAGGTCCAGGTCGACCTCCGGGAAGCTGCCGTCGTTGAGGCAGAAGAAGTCCACCGAGCGCTTGGGGAGCAGCTTCTCCATCAGGTCGAGACCGGCCACGGTGGTGGTGTCGATGTACCGGACCTTGGCGTCCTTCTGGACCACGGCGCGACCGCTCATCAGGGCGTAGTAGTGGTACAGCGAGTTGGTCACCGAGATGTTGGTGCTCGCCCGGAACGCGCTCGCCGCGGTGGAGGCGAACTCGTCCGGGAATTCGTTCTCCATCTCCTGCATCACGCTGCGCCGCAGCGGTGTTGCCGCGTGTTCGAGATGCCGGGTTGTGGTCATTCCGAATCGGTTCTGCAGGATTCGACGGTTCACGCGGGCCGCGTTCTCGAAGCCGCTGCGGTCGGCGTCGCTGTAGCCCAACCCGATTCGGGTCGTCGCCTCGATGAACATGCTGATTCCGCCGGGGGAGAAGAACATCGACGGACTGACCGGTCGACCGAAGAACATGTCGTCGTTCGAGTACAGGAAGTGCTCGGACAATCCGGGGATGTGGTGCAGCTGGCTTTCGACGGCCTGCGAATTGTGGGTCGGCAGAACGGATGTGTCGACGAAGAAGGCCTCGCTCGGCACGAACGTCACCTTGGGGTGGTCGGCGAGCCATGCAGGCCTCGCCGAGTCGGTGGCCACGAAGATGCGCCTGATCCACGGTGCGTACATGTGGATCGACCGCAGCGCGTACTTCAGTTCGTCGATCTGCCGGTAGCGGGCTGCCGAGTCGTCACCCTCACCGACGACGTAGTTCGCCATCCGCCGCGCGCGCTGAGCCTGGAATTCTGCCGAGGAGCCGTCGACCCAGGAGAACACGATGTCGATGTCGAAATTGATGTCCGACGCGTGGTCGGCGAACATGTTCTCGATGGTCGGCCAGGTTCGTCCGAAGCGTTCGACCGTGCCGCGGACGGCCTCGTCGGGCCGAATGTTGCGACGGGTCAGCGAATTCTCGATCGGAAGCACGATCTCGGACGGCGAGAACGACCACAGTTCGATCTGCACTGCCGTCGATGCGCCGTAGTACAACCCGCTGAACGGTTCGACTCGCGGACGGTACAGCCGCACGATCCGGGCGTTGGCCGACGGTGAGAGCGTGCCGTCGGCAACCAGCACGGCTTTCCCGCGGGCGTCGACGGTCTTGGAGTAGAACGGCTCGGCGCGGCAGGCGTGCACCAATGCGGTGGTCAGCGCGTCCCGGGCAGCCAGCTCGATAGCGATGACCGGTCGTTCGTCGTTGCCGCGGACGAGCAAATACTTGATGCGGGCGGCGTCGAGCACGGCGCGAACGAACAGCAGATCCTCGACCATTGCCTGGTGCGGGGTGGTGGAGGTGATCGTCAGTGCGTAGCGGCCGTCGTGGCTGACCACGTCGGATCGTTCGCTCAGGCGTGCTGCGGACGCTGCGGATTCTCGGGTGACGGCATCATTGGTCTCGTGCTCCGGTGGAACGAGGTAGATATCGTGCGGGGCAGAGGACGAGGTGATGGCGTTCCTTCCGGAGTGTGCGCGCAGGCCGGGGAAACCCGGTGCAGGCACAGTCTAGTGCAGGTCCGCGGCATTTCCGACGGGCCGCGGTAGTACCCGGCTCGCCGCGACCAGGCCCACAGCAACTCCGGCGGCATCGGCGAGAGCGTCGGCGACCGATCCGGAGCGTCCCAGCGGCAGATTCGCTTGCAGGACCTCCGAGATCGCCGCGAATGCCAGTACCCACAGCGCGGTGCCGGCCCAGCCGATTCCGGCCAGGCGGGAGGTATACGCGAGGACCGCGAACAACAGGAAGTGAATGATCTTGTCGCTGTGCTGAAATCCCGACGGCACCCCGGACGCAGGGGTGAACAGCACGATCAGCGCCACCACGAAGGTGACGGCCAGGGGAATTCGATACGTCGACTGCGAGAACACCGCCAGAGTTTACCGGCGCTGCAGTACCACCACCGTGTCGATTCGCTCGTCGCCGTCGGGCGTCGTACGGGTGCGGTGTTCGGCATGGATCTGCTCGAACCCGTCGCCCGCCGCGGCGACCACCGGTTCCGGAGCGAACAGCCGATTCTTGGCCGGGTGCTGCGAAGCGTGGCTGTCGCTCGGACTGTGCCCGACGATCAGAAGACGTCCCCTCGGTGCGACAGCAGCCGCGAACCTCCGGGTGGTCAGTGCGAGCTCGTCCGGCGGCACCTGCAGGAAATGCACCGAGACCAAATCGAACGCCGCGGCCGGGGGAGTCCAGTCCAGAACGTCTTCCTGACGCCATTCCACCGCGAGTGTCTGCGGCTCCAGCGCCTGCTGCGCCGCGCGAGCCCGGCCGAGGGCGACATCGGAGATGTCGACGCCGGTCACGTTCCAACCTTCGCCGGCCAGCCACAGGGAGTCCGCACCTTCACCGCAGCCGATGTCCAGTGCGCGACCCGGAGTCAGCTCGGACGCTTCCTGTACCAACACGGCATTGGGATTGCCGCTCCAGATGGTGGTGCGCTGGTTGTAGAGGTCGTCCCAGAACGCCTCGTCGAAGGCACCGTTCTCGAAATCCGGTTCCACGTGGGCCCCGTCGGCGGAATGAGTGTGAGTATGTGTGTGGTCGGCCATGGTTCGAGACTGCCCGCTGCCAGGCCTTCACGCAAACATCGTTGCTATTTCGGCAAAATCTGGTGCTGGGTAGAGTGATGTTCCATGACCGAACAGGAACGTGAAGTGCTGACATGGGCGACGTTCGGGGACGCCTCGCGTGACCTGACCGAGAAGATCGTCGACGACGGGTTCGTCCCGGACATCGTCATCGCGATCGCTCGCGGCGGACTCATTCCCGCGGGTGCGATTTCCTACGCGATGGGCGTCAAGGCGGCGGGCACCCTCAATGTCGAGTTCTACTCCGACATCGAGGAGACCCTGCCCGATCCTGTTGTCCTCGAACCACTTCTGGACACCGACGCAATCGTCGGAAAGAAGTTGCTCGTCGTCGACGACGTCGCCGATTCCGGCCGCACACTGGCTCTGGTCATCGACCTACTGAAGGTGCATACCGCCGACGTGCGATCGGCCGTGATCTACACCAAGCCGAGAACCATTGTGCAGCCGGATTATCTATGGCGTGAGACCGACAAGTGGATCAATTTCCCATGGTCCACGTTGCCGGTCATCACCTGAGTTATTCGCTGGAGACGTCGATCAGCACCTTGCCGACGGTTCCGTTCTCGACGGCGTCGTGTGCCGCTGCGGTCTCGCTCAGCGAGAACCGATGCAGCGGTAGGCCGGTGGCCTCGCCCACCTCGAGCACGCCCGCTGCTGCCGCAGCGCTGACGTCCGCCTCGGCGTTGCGAAGAGCTTCGTCGCCCACGGTGTAGAGGAGGACGAACTGGTAGCGCGTGTTGAGCACCATGTTCGGCCGAACGTCGAGGGTCACTGTGTCGCCGCCATTGTTGGCGTACACCGCGATCGAGGCGGGGTTCGCTCCTACGGCAGCGTTGAGTGCGGCGTTCTGTGCGGGAGCGACCTCGACGATGAGATCGATTCCGGCAGGAACCAATTCACGAATTTCGGCGGCGGCGTCGCCGGTCTTGTAGTTCACCACGTGGTGCGCGCCCGCGGCGGTGGCCAGTGCGCCCTTCTCCGGTCCGCTGACCGTCGTCACCACGGTCGCGCCCGCCCAACGGGCCAACTGAATCGCGGCATGGCCGACGGCACCGGCACCACCGGCGACCAGAACCGACTTGCCGTCCAGCGCACCCGGGTGCAGCCGCGTGGGTCCGTCCTCGGAGACGGTCAGTGCGCGGTGCGCCGTCATCGCGGGCACTCCGAGGCTTGCGCCCACGTCGAATCCGACGCCATCAGGCAGCCGAACCACTCGGGACGCAGGCAGGATCGAGAAAGACTGGGCGGTACCGGTCGGGCGCTGATGTTGGGCCAGGTAGACCCAGACGCGATCTCCGACGGCAAGCCCCTCGACATCGGGGCCGACAGCGTCGATCACTCCGGCACCGTCCTGGTTCGGTACCACCTCGTCGAACGCCAAGTTCTCACCCGGCCCGGCGCCGGTCCTGTTCTTCCAGTCCGTCGGATTGACGCCCGAGACCACGATGCGGACCCGAACTTCGCCTGCGGCCGGCTCGGTCACCTCGCGATTCTTCAGTTCGAGGACGGACGAATCGCCGGTGCGGGTGTACACAATCGCTGGAGCAGTCATATCCGGTCCAACGCGCTCGGACCGCCCCGATGTTCCCTGCGGGCGCATCGGGGGTATGCATGGGTGGTCATCAGTGCTGTCACAGGAGAAACGGATCGCATGAATCACAACGAACTGCTCACCGACGCGTTCGGCCGAATCAAGGAACTCGTCCACTCGGTATTGGACGACATCCCCGCCGCAGCGTTGACCTACCGGCCCGACTCCGAGGCCAACAGCATTGCGTGGTTGCTGTGGCACCTGACGCGGGTGCAGGACGACCACATCGCCGGAGTGGCAGGCAGCGAGCAGCTGTGGAACTCCGACTCGTGGTTCGAGCGCTTCGGTCTCCCGTTCGACCGGTCCGATATCGGGTACGGCCAGTCGTCAGCGGACGTCGCCGAGGTCACCTCCAGCGCCGAACTGCTGCGCGAGTACCACGATGCCGTGCACTCGAAAACCGTTGCCTACCTGAGCAGTATCTCGACCGACGATCTGGATCGGATCGTCGACGAGAACTGGGACCCGCCGGTCACGCTGGGTGCGCGGCTGGTGTCGGTGGTGTCCGACGACCTTCAGCATGCCGGGCAGGCGTCGTACGTTTTAGGCCTGTACACCCGGCGGGCCTGAGAATCAGGCGTAAACCTTCTGCAGATTCTCCAGCGTCTTGCGAATGTTGCGACGCTGGAACTGCGGGAACGTCTTACCGCTGGTGACGATCTTGTCGAACACGAGCGCCAGCGCGTCGGGCCACTTCGTCCGGTCGTCGGTCCAGGTCTCGGTCACTTTCGTGCCCCCTGCGACCGGTTCGAAGTCGTATCGCCAGGTTGCGTTCGCGCCCTTGATCTTCGGAACGCTCTTGCCGATGGCGTGGACGCGGAACTCGAAGGTCTTGCCAGGCTCGGCCGCGGTGACGGTGCAGCGCGTGACCCACTTCGCCCGGCCGCGCTTGTTGGTTCCGTCGAACACCATTCCCACGTAGGCAGTCTCGCGAGGGTCGTGGACGGTGGCACCTTTGTTCTCCGGGCTCCACTCACCCATGCGCGTGGGGTCGCTGATCGCGGCGTACAGCGTGTTGGGATCGGCAGCGACGACGATGCTGTCCGAGACGGTGAGTTCGCGACTCATGACGAGGCTCCCTTGCGGGCGTTCTTGCCCAGGCCGGGGTGAATGCGAGTGAGCATGGGCACCAACACCGTTCGCGGGGTGATCTGCGCGAAGATGGATCCGATGCGGTTGGCCGCTCCCGGAATCGACACCATGCGCCCCTTGGTCATGTCGTCGACGGCAGTCTTGGCGACTGTGTCCGCCTCGACCCACATGATAGGTGGAAGTGCCTTCTCTGCATCGTCTTTCGCGAACCCTGCGGCCTCGCCGAATCCCGTGTGTACCGGTCCGGGGCACAGCGCAGTGGCCGTGACGCCGGTTCCACGCAGTTCACCGGTCAGCGACTGTGTGTACGAGAGCACGAATGCCTTGCACGCGCCGTAGCCGGCCTGTCCGGGCAGAGGTTGGAACGCGGCAGTCGAGGCAACGTTGAGCAGTGCGCCGCGTCGGCGCTCGACCATGCCGGGGAGGAATCGGGTGCACAGGTCCGCAACGGCGACCACGTCGACCTCGATCATGTTCATTTCCGCAGCCGGGTCCGATTCTGCGACCGGTCCGAGGGTGGACAGTCCGGCGTTGTTGATCAGGATGTCCGGGATGAGACCGAGTTCGGTGATGCGGCCGAGCAGTTCGGCGCGAGCGCTGCGGTCGGAGAGGTCTGCTGCGAGCACCTCGGCTCGGACTCCCCGTGCTCGGATCTCCTGTGCCAAGTCTTCGAGCTTGTCGGCTCGCCGAGCGACGAGGGTGACGCCGTAGCCCCGAGAGGCGAGTTCGCGGGCGATGGATGCCCCGATGCCCGAGGACGCTCCGGTCACGACGGCGGTCCGGTCGGGTGCTGGACGAGGAAGGCTCATGCGACCCACCGTAGCGAATGGCCGCCGGGCAGCGCATTTGAACGGAACTTGTAGGTTAGCCTAGTCTTACTTTGATTCCCGCTGGTTCGTCGAGAGGTAACCATGTTCTCAGTGTCACCGGCCGGTCGACGCACTGCCGGCCGTGCAACCCTGCTGTCCACGCTTGCCGTGGCAACCCTGGTGGTGGGGGCGTGCTCCTCTGCCGATACTGCCGAGCCCGAACAGGACGGCGGCGGTGACTTTGCCACTGTCACCATCGATTCGGCTCTGGGTCAGGCCGTCATCACCGAGAAGCCGGAGCGCATCGTCACTCTGGGGCAGGGCTCGGCCGAGACGGCGATCGCGCTGGGCACCGTGCCCGTCGGCGTCGAGGAGTACTCGTGGGGTGCCGACGACACCGGGTATCTGCCGTGGGTTCACGACGCGGTGACCGAGTTGGGTGCCGAACTTCCCCAACAGTTCACTGGTGGAACCGAATTGAACATCGAAGCCGTTGCTGCCCTCGAACCCGACTTGATTCTGGCCCCGTGGTCCGGCGTCACACAGGATCAGTTCGACAAGCTGAGCGCATTCGCACCGGTGGTCGCGTACGAGGAACAGCCGTGGACGATCACCTGGGAAGACCAGATCACCGTCATCGGCAAGGCCATGGGGGAGGAGCAGAAGGCGGCGGACGAGATCGAAAAGATCAAAGGCCGCTTCGCCGACGCCACCAGCGAGCACCCCGAATACGCCGGGGTGAGTTTCTCGTACATCTACAACACCGGGCCGGGGACCCTCGGAGTGTTTCTTGCCGACGAACAACGCGTCGCCATGGTGCGAGCCCTCGGGTTGCAGGTCGATCCGGTGGTGAACACGCTCGACGAGACCGAGGGCACCGACTCGGCGGTCATCGGGTTGGAGAACGCGAATCTGTTGAACGACTCGGACCTGATCTTCACCTTCTACTCGGACCCGCAGAACCGCACCGACACCGAGAATCAGCCTGCATACAAGCAGATTCCGGCTGTGTCCCGCGGTTCGGTCGTTGCGCCGACGGATCAGTCGTTCGTCACCGGATCGTCCATCATCAATCCGCTGACGGTGCCGTGGGCACTCGAGCGATATGTGCCGATGATCGACGAGGCTGTCGCGAAACTCGACGCCCGCACGTCATAGCGTGATCGAGCGGAGCGGAGAAACCACGCGACTCGTGCACGCCACCGAAGTCCACGGTCGATCTGGCAGCCCGTGTTCGAGAGAGTGGCGGCCATAGCCGGAACATAGCGTCCGCTGGCCGCTCGCAATCGCTCTCCCTTCACTCTCGCCCTCAATGGAGACTCGGGCCGTGCTCGAGATGATGTCGCATCACTGCGGTGACCGATCCTTGCTTCACCCGAATGAGTCTGTCGAACAATCTCTTCCAGCCCCGCACCGTGTTCTCGGTGCGGGGCTGGTGTCTTTCTTGGGGCTCACGCGATGTGGGGGCCTGCGCGGGCGTGTGATGGTCTGGGTTGCCGGTAGGGGTCGACGGTTGCTGGCGGTACGAACCACGGGTGGTTGTCGGTGCCGATGAACACTTCCCAATCGGAGTGGTGCATGAGGCGGTGGTGGAACCCGCACAACAGAACCAGATTGTTCATGTCGGTGGGGCCGCCGTCGCCCCAGTGCCAGATGTGGTGTCCTTCGGTCCAGGCGGCGGGTTTTCCGCAGCCGGGGAATGCGCAGCCGTGATCGCGGGCGGTGAGGGCTTTTCGTTGTTTGGCTGTGATGGTGCGTGCGGTGCGGGCGAGGTTGAGCGGGTTGCCGTTCTCGTCCATCACGATCGCAGTGAGAACACAGTCGCAGGCGAGTTGGCGGGAGGTGTTGCGGGAGAGCGGTCCCATCCACGGCAGCCAGCCGACCGTGGTGCCGTCGCCGAACAGGTCCCGATACGCACCACGATCCGCGGCAGCTCCCGCAGCCTTGCCGGCCTCGGGTTCATCCGCCGCGTCCGGTTCTGCCGTGTCGGGGTGCATCGGTGCGCCGGTGTTGATGTCGACCGGATCGACGGGGTCCGTGTCGGTGTCGGTTTCGGTTGCTGCGCGTGAGGTTTCGTCGTCGGTGATGTCGTCTTCGCCGCCGCAGTTCTGGAGGTCGGTGAGGTCCTGTAACCGGATGTGCAGGTTCAGGTGCGGGCGCTCTCCGCCTTCGATGGGGCGATCGCTGGAGGCGAGGTATTGGTCGAGGATGTGGCCGAAGGCGTCGGCTCTGCGTTTGGCGGGGCTGCGCTGGTCTTGGGTGCCGTCGGCGGCGGGGTGGGGTTCGGTCAGCGGGGAGAGGGCAGTGAGCAGCTTTTCGCCGGTGACAGCATCGAAATCGCCTTTCAACACCAGCCGCCCGTTGAGGGTTGTGGAGGCGAACAGTTCGTTGCGGTCGGTGTTCTCGGCGGGTGGTTTCTTGTTGCCGAAGCTGTCTTCGAGTCGGGTGATCGCTGCTCGGATCTGGCCGGTGCGTGCGTCGGGTCCTGTCGCAGATTTGATCAAGGCTGCGCGGGCCATGTCGCGACCCTTTTCCGGCAGGTTCTCCGGTGGGGTTTCGGCGAAGGTGAGGATCAGCGCGGCGTGATCGACGGTCATCACGCCGGTGTTCACGGCGTCGGCGATGTCGGAAAACGCAGCCATGCCGCGGGCGAGGGCGACGATCTTGGTTGCTTTCGACGGTGAGAGCAGGGTGGTGGAGGTCAGCCAGCCGGCGGGTCCGGGGAAGCCGAGTTTCTCCCGTGAGACGCGGGTGTCGATCTCGGCGACGAGAGCGATCCGCCTGGCTTCCAACAACTGGATCTGATGGGAGACCGCGGTGGCGTCGGCGAGCAGTTCGCTCTCGCTCAGTTGCCAGATCTCCGTGGTCATGGGAGCAAGTGTATCGAACAGGTGTTCTATGCACAACCATAGTGCAATCGAAAACTATTGCCCTGCATAAGGATTCGAGAACCCGAACCTGTCGGTGTGTCATGGTAGAGGACCCGCGGTACCCGAAGATCGCACGTCTCGGCCAATTTGGTGTGACAAATGCACCCGAACGTCGGTGCGTTTCCTGATGCGTCAGTACACCTCGCGTTGACGCTCCTGTTCCAGCACTTGCTCCAAGTCGCTCAATCGGTTCATCGACGACACCTGCCGCGCGGTGCGGTGGTTCTGCGCCAACATCTCGCGATGCCGGTGCACGAATGCCCAGTAACCGGCGGTGAAGGGGCAGGCGTCGTCGCCCAGTCGCTTTTTCGGGTTGAATTCGCACGGCTTGCAGTAGTCGGTCATGCGGTTCAGGTACGCCCCGCCCGAGGCGTACGGCTTGGTGGCGATCACCCCACCGTCCGCGTGTTGGCTCATGCCGATCACGTTCACCGGCATCACCCAGGCGAACCCGTCGACGAAAGCCGTTGCGAACCAGTCGGTCAACGCTCGCGGGTCCCAGGCGTGTTGCAGCGCAAAGTTTCCCAGGATCATCAGTCGTGGGATGTGGTGCACCCACCCGCGATCACGCACACCGTCGACGGTGCTGGACAGGCATTTCGCCACCACGGCATCACCGTCCAACTCCGTCAGCCAATCCGGTAGCGGCTCATGGGCGTCGAGCTTGTTGCGCTCGAGATACTCCGGCCCCAGATGCCAGTACAGATGCCACACGTACTCGCGCCAGCCGAGGATCTGCCGCACGAACCCTTCGACGCTCGCCAAGGGGGTGCCGTCGCGATGCGCGTCCTCGGCAGCATGCGCCACGTCCAGCGGTTGCAGCAGACCCAGGTTCAGTGGCACCGACAGCAGCGAGTGCGACATCGTCCAGTCGTCGGCCATCACGGCGTCCTCGTACTTGCCGAAGTCGTCCAAGCGGTAGTTCACGAAGTGCGCCAACGCATCCGACGCCTCGGCAGCAGTCACCGCGAACACTCGTGGCCCGTCCACTCCGACGGTGTCGAGGTCCCAGTCGTCGAGGTCGGCGCGCACCTGCTCGTCGATCGCGTCCTCGGTCGGCCACCACGGTTCTTCGACTCCGAGCGTCAGGCGTCCCTTCGGCGGCGGTGACTGATTCTCGGCGTCGAGGTTCCATTTTCCGGAGACCGGTTCGGAACCGTCCATCAGTACACCGAACTTCTTGCGTTGTTCGCGGTAGAACGTCTCCATCCGAAAGGTGCCACGCTCGGCTGCCCACTCCGCGAAATCGGCCCGCGGAAGCGCGAACATCGGCGTCGGCAGAATTTCCGAAACCAGACCCTCCTCCTGCAACGTGGCGACGAACTTCTCCGCCGCGTGCGAGGTGGGCTCGAACACCACCACGGGCTTGCCGTACTCGGCCAACCCTTCGCGGTACGTCTCGGTCTGCATGTAGGTGACGCGATCACCCAACTCGTCGGCGAGGTGCCGCATCCCCGACAACACGAGATGCAGCTTCTGTCTGTGGTATCTCCGACGCCGGAACACGCGCCGGGACCCGATCATCAGCACATCCCGATCCGCGTGCTCGTCCACGGAGTGAAAGTGCGGGCCGAGCTGATCACCGAACAACCACAGAGCGTCCATTCCCGGAGTGTTCTCCCGCAGCGACGACGGCAAACCAGCGTCCGGCACATGGCCGGCCGGTGAACACTGTGGCCGACCCAGGCGCGCCTTACTTGACCACCGACCATCCATCGCATGGACTGACCCGATGCACGCTGAGTCTGCGCTTTCCAGAAGGACGTTTCTTCGCTCGTCGTCGGTGGCCGTCGCGGTGGCCGGAGTCGCCACGACACTGCCGGCGATCGCCCACGCGCAGGGCAGCGACCGCGGCTTTCTGCACGGCGTGGCGTCGGGAGATCCGTTGCCCGACGCGATCGTGCTCTGGACCCGCATCACCCCCGCGCCCGACGCCACCCCGGGCTCCGGCGTCGGCCCGCAGGTATCGGTGACGTGGCGTGTTGCCCGCAGCGCGGACATGGGTGACATCGTCGCTTCCGGAACCGTCGAAACCGGCCCCGCCACCGACCACACCGTCAAGGTCGACGTCGACGGACTCAGCGCGGACACCACGTACTTCTACGACTTCCGGACGAGCGACGCGGCATCGGCCGTCGGGACCACGCACACCGCACCGGCCAACGACGCCGATATCGATGCGATGCGTTTTGGTGTCGTCTCGTGCTCCAACTGGGAGTCCGGCTACTTCGGCGCGTATCGGCATCTGGCGGCCAGGACGGACTTGGACGCCATCGTCCACCTCGGTGACTACATCTACGAGTACGAAACCGGCGGATTCCCGGGACGCGACGGGGTGATCCGGCAGCATTCGCCCACCCACGAGATCGTCACCCTTGCCGACTACCGTCAGCGCCACGGCCAGTACAAGTCCGATCCCGATCTGCAGGCCGCGCACATCGGCGTGCCGTGGATCTGCACGTGGGACGACCACGAATCCGCCAACGATGCCTACGACACCGGCGCGCAGAACCACACCCCGGGCACCGAGGGCGACTGGTCCACCCGCAAGGCCAATTCCGAGCAGGCGTACTACGAGTGGATGCCGGTACGCGCGGCGGGCACCGCAACCAACCGTCACCTCTACCGTCGGCTGCGGTTCGGCAACCTCCTCGAATTGTCGATGCTGGACCTACGCACCTACCGCTCGCAGCAGGTGTTGCCGTTCAACGGTCCCGAGGTCGATTCGCCCAACCGGACCATCACCGGCGCGGAGCAGATGCAGTGGCTCACCGACGGCATCGTCTCGTCGCCGACGCAGTGGAAGATCGTCGGCAATCCGGTGATGATCACGCCCACTCTCATCCCGCCGCTGGACCGGGACGCGGCCAGGGCGGTCACCTCGCTTCTCGGGATCCCGGAGGGCGGTCTGCCGTACAACGCCGATCCGTGGGATGGATACACCGCCGACCGCCGCAAGCTCCTCGGTGCCATCGTGGACGCGGGCGTCGACAACACCGTCTTCATCACCGGCGACATCCACTCGGCCTGGGCCTGCGAGGTACCCCTCGACGCGGCGCAGTACGCAACCACCGAGCCTGCTGCCACGGAGCTCGTCGTCACCTCGGTCAGCTCGGCCAACATCGACGACCTGACGCGTACTCCGCCCCACACGCTGGGCCGGGTCGCCGAGGAGGCATTCAAGGCGCTCAACCAACACGTGAAGTTCGTGGACCTGGACAGTCACGGGTTCGGTGTCTTCGAGGTCACCAGGACGGCGGCGCGGATGGACCACTGGTTCCTCACCGCCAAGGAGGATCCGCAGACCGGCGTCTACTGGGGAGCGGGCTTCACCGTCGACTCCGGCACCCAGCGCGTCCGGGCGGCGGCACCACCTGCCGGGTAACGCGCCATACTTGTCGGCGTGGCTGTACCGAAAATCGTCCTGTTCTACGTGTTCACTCCGCTACCCGATCCCGAGGCGATCCGGTTGTGGCAGCAGACGCTGGCCGCGTCGAACAATCTGACCGGACGCATCCTGATCTCCGAGCACGGCATCAACGCGACGGTGGGCGGTGACGTCGACGACGTCAAACGGTACGTCCGCGGCACTCGCAGCTATCCGGCGTTCAAGGCGGCCGACGTCAAGTGGTCCGAGGGGCTCGGCAACGACTTCCCGCGCCTGAGCGTGCGGGTGCGCGACGAGATCGTCACGTTCGGTGCCCCCGGCGAGTTGAAGGTCGACGCCGACGGAGTGGTCGGCGGCGGTAAACACCTGAGTCCGCAGCAGGTGCACGAGCTCGTCGATTCCCGCGGCGACGACGTCGTTTTCTTCGACGGGCGCAACGCCTTCGAGGCGAAGATCGGCAAGTTCAAGAACGCGGTGGTGCCCGACGTCGAGACGACGAGGGACTTCGTCTCCCAGCTCGATTCCGGTGGCTACGACCATCTGAAGAAGTCCCCGGTGGTCACGTATTGCACCGGGGGAGTCCGCTGCGAGGTGCTCTCTTCACTGATGGTGGCCCGTGGTTTCGAGGAGGTGTATCAGCTCGACGGCGGAATCGTTCGGTACGCAGAAACTTTCGGCGACGACGCGCTCTGGGAGGGGTCGTTGTTCGTCTTCGACAAGCGGATGGCGCAGAACTTCTCCGACCACACCGCCGTCATCGGTCGCTGCAGTGCCTGCGGCAATCCGACGTCCCGGTACCAGGACTTCGACGGCGACGCCGGCCGTGGTCTGCGGTTGATCTGCCTCGACTGCGCCTAGAAAGATGCTGCCCTTCCGGGACGGTCTCGCTCCGCTCAGACTGCTTCTGCCGCATGGTGATTCGGTCACCACCGTCGTGGAGTATCTCGAACGTGAGCTGCCCGACGACGACTGGCGGCGGGCCATTCGCGACGCCGAAGTGGTCGACGAGAAGGGCAGGCCGATCTCCGTCGATACGCGGTATCGCGCCGGAAGTCAGGTGTACTTCTATCGCATTCCAGCGCAGGAGGTTCCGGTCCCGTTCGAGATCGGCATCCTGCACGAGGACGACGACCTGCTGGTGATCGACAAGCCGCACTTCCTCGCCACCATCCCGCGTGGTCGGCACGTCACCGAGACGGCGACCGTGCGACTGCGCAAGCACTTCGACTGCCCCGACCTGACGCCCGCGCATCGACTCGATCGCGCCACCGCAGGGGTGTTGCTCTTCACCAAGACGAAGCATGCCCGACGGCCCTATCAGGAACTCTTCTCCTCCCGAAACGTCACCAAGGAGTACGAGGCGGTTGCGGGATTCGATGCAGCACTGCTCTTTCCGCGCGTCGTGCGCAGCCGAATCCTCAAGGAGCACGGGGTGATGACGGCATACGAGGAGCCAGGGGAGGCAAACAGCGAGACTTTGATCGAAATGATCGATAAAGGCGGCACTGTCGCCCGGTATCGACTGTTCCCCAAGACGGGTAAGACCCACCAGCTGCGAATCCATCTGTCGTCGTTGGGTATTCCCATCGCGAACGATCCGTACTATCCGGTGTTCACCTCGGTTCCGGCCGATGACTTCACCCGGCCGTTGCAGCTCCTCGCCCGAGCACTGAATTTCACGGACCCCCTCACCGGTGAACCCAGGCGCTTTGTCAGTGCCCGAACCCTCGAGCTCTGACGGCCGGCATCGTTCGTTCGGACGATTGTGACAATTGGGACGCGAGGTTAGCGTGTCGAGCGAACCATGTCCGATGGAAGAGAAGAGGAGAACAGCGTGAAGCGTCGTATTGCTGTTGTGTTGGGAGCCGCAGTCATCGCCATCGCGTCGCCGGCAGTCGCGGTGGCCGATACCGGAAGCGCGAGCACCGGTAGCGCGAGCGGAGTGTTGGGTGGTTTCGACATGCTGTCGCGGCTCTGGGAGGCCTGCGCGGTGACCATCTTCACCGGTCAGTGCACCGGAGTCGTCGCCACGGACGTGACCTACTGGTAGCGAGCCCTGAGCCGAGCCCCCAACCGACAAACGCGCGCGCATTCGCCAGACGCTCGCGGAACGGTAACCATTCCGCGAGCACCCGGCAAACGCGCGCGCGTTTGTGTCGAGTGAGCCCAAGCCCTACTTGGCCAGCGACCGCGCCATTCCGCGTTCGATGGCGGCGACCAGTTGCGGGCGCAGTTCGGCGGCGGGGACGATGTGGTGCACCGATCCGACGTTCTGTGCTCGCTGGATGTTGTGGATGGCCTCGAATTCGGCTGCCACTTCACCCAGTTTGGCGTTGCGTGCGTTCGCTCGCACGGTGGCCAGTTCGACGCGCAGGGCCGAGCGGGTGGCATCGTCCGAGGCGTTGTTCAGCGCAGTCTCGAGTTCCTTGACGGTCGGATCCGCTGCGGTGCGGGCGTTGACGTCGCGGGTGAACACCACAGCTGCGGCCGGGGCACCGCCGAGCACGGAGGCGAAGGAGCCCTCCACTGCGAGGACCTCCATGTTGTCGTTGAGCGCTCCGGAGAACACCACGAAAGCGCCTCCGTGGTAGCGCGATACGACACAGAACACGACCGGTCCATCGAAGTTGACGATGGCGCGGCCGATCTCGGCACCGTATTCGAGCTGGATGTTGCGCAGCGATTCCGGTGATCCGTCGAAGCCGGAGAGGTTGGCCAGCACCACGATCGGCCGGCTTCCGCTGGCGGCGTTGATGGCACGTGCTGTCTTCTTCGACGAGTTCGGGAACAGGGTGCCCGAGGTCCACTGATCGGGGCCGTCGGACGGGAACCAGCCCTTACGGGGGATGGCTCGCGACTCGATACCGATGACGGACACCGGGATTCCGGCGAGGTGGGCGTCGAACACCACGGAGGTATCGGCGTCGGCCATGTCGGCCCAACGCTCGAGCACCGAGTGATCCTGGTCCACCACGGCGCGCATCACGGTGCGAATGTCGAACGGCTTCTTGCGGTCCGGGTTGGTGACCGAGGAGAAGATGTCGCCGACGGTGGTGAAGTCGCTCGACGGGTGCACGTGCGGGTAGGTACGCACGTCGCGTTCGGTCGGGTCTGCGGTGGCTGCTCGACGCGGGAAGCGTTCTCCCGGTGCGGCATACGCGTGGTCGTAGTGCGCGAACAGGATGTCGCACGCGGCCCGCAGGTTCGGTGCCCAGTACTGCGCCTGGCCGTTGGGGCCCATGACGCGGTCGTAGCCGCCGATGCCGAAGTTGTCCTCGGCCGAGACGCCGCCGGAGTAGTCCAGGGACTGCTTTCCGGTGAGCACCATGGCACTGTCGGGGGTCATCACCAGGATGCCCTTGGTGTGGGTGAGCATCGTGGCTTCGGCGTTCCAGTACGGCTGCGCGCCGACGTTGATGCCTGCGACGACGATGTTGATCTCACCGCCGGCCTGAGTGAAGGTGATGATGCGACGCAGGCCGCGTGAGACCCAGTCCATGTTCTCGGTGCCCGATTCCATGGAAATCGTTGCACCGGAGGACAATGCGAACCACTCGACGGGTGCGCCCAGCTGCTCGGCGAGGTCGATGGCAGCGACGATCCGCGAGCACTCGGCCTCGGCGACGGTGCCCAGTGCCTTGGTCGGGTCGCCGAACAGTGCCACGCGGGTGATGCCCTCGGGGTACTTGGCGGTCGGTGTGGTGGCCACACCGACGATGACGCCTGCGGCGTTGCGGCCGTAGGGACGATCGACCGGGGCGAGCACGCCGTCGGCGTCGAAGTCGTACTCGGTGAACGTGCCACCGTTGCTGCTCAGCAACGGGATCAGCTCGTACGGGTACACGGTGCCGCGGGCCTGCGAGCGTTGCACCTTCTGGGTGTACTCGTCGAGTGGACGCATCGGCTCGGTCGGCGGCGGGGTCACCTTGGCCACGATGCCTGCACCGGAACGGTACGACAGGCGCAACGCGACCTCGCGCGGTGTCGCGCCCGGAGTCTCGGCCAGACGCGCGATGAGGGTGATCTCCTCGAGGCCCGCGCCGATCGTCAGCGGCGCGATGTGCCGCGCGATGGTGGCGATGCGGTCGGCGGGCACGTTCAAGACGGGCCAGACATAGAGCACGACGCGGTTGGCGTCGAGGCGCTTCTTGCCGCGGCCGGCCTGAGCGCGGCGGATGCCGTCGAGGCAGGCGGCAACGGTGCGTTCGATTTCCGGTACCGCGACGATGTTTCCGGCGTCGTCCAACTGTGTTGTGACGCCGCGGATCTCGGCGAGTGCGACGAGGCGCTCGTCGGAGGGGTTGGCCTTCGACGTCAGGTGAAACAGGTACGTTCCGGCGCTGGCGGGCAACCGGACACCGTCGAAGTTCTTCAGTCGCCACAGGTCGAGTCGCTGACCGGTCAGCGGGTGCATGTCTCGAATGATCGTGTCCTCGGCGAGAGGCTCGGATCCTTCGGCCGTGGTGCGACGGTAGGTCATCTTGCGGGTGTCGGAACCGAAAGCGGTCACCGTCACGCGGCGCCAGTGGCCCGTGCCCGAGTGGGCAGCCAGCACGGCTTGGAGCTGGGCCGAGAGTTCGTCGCCGTCGGTCGGAGCGTCTGGCCAGGACAGGTAGAGATCGACCGCCAGGTTCTCCGGTGCCGGTCCGGCGATGTCGTCGACCGAATCCAGAGTTGCTGCGAGCGAGTCGAAATCGGTTGCGGTCGATACCAGGTGCAGCCGTTCGCCCGAGAGCTCGAAGTTGCCGGTGACGAAGTGCTTGCCGTCGCGGTCGAAGGCCTTGACGTCTTCGAGGGTGCGGATCTCGTAGTACTGACGGGTGATCACTTCGAGCAGGGCACCGGGATCGGTGATCCGTTGTGCCAGTAGCTCGATCAACGGTTCCGGGGTGGAGACCAGAGCTGCGATGCGGGCCGAGTAGTCGGCGGCGTCGGGGTTCTCGGCGAGGTACTGCAGGCTGCCACGGACGCCGTCGTAGATCTTCTCGCGTGCACTGCGGATCTGCGGCTCGTCGAACAGCCGGAAGCGCAGGTTGCGAGCCACATCGCCGATGACGGGGTAGCGTGCCTGGGTGGCACCGATGAGGCGCTCGAGTACCTCGGCCATGGCCGGGGTGGCTTCGGGCTGCGCGGAGCAGTCGCTGAGCCAGTGGCCGAGCAGCGCCGCGATGACCGGAACCTGGTTCTCCATACGCTGCAGAGCGAGGAAGACGCGGTAGACGGCCTCTTCGAGTTCGGGGGTACGACCCTCGTCGATGGCGGCATCGTAATGCGCGAGTGCGCGAGTGAGCTTGGCGCGGAACGAATCCGGGAGACCCTGAACGTCTGCGTCGAGGGAGTGCAGGAACGAGTGGAAGTGCTCACGAGGGGAGTGGACGCGCTCGTCGTTGCTTTCCTCGTCCATCGTCGGCCTGTTGCGAGAGAGCTCGCAGATGTCGGCGAACGTGTTGAGCAGATCCAGCTCGGCCGAGACCAGACCCGAATCGTTGCGCGGCACGTCGGCACGCAGAGTCTCATAGGTGGACAACAGGTTTCGCGCTCGGGCTCCGCTGACGTCGAAACCGGTGATGAGTGCGGCGAGTTCGTCGAGTCGGTCCAGTGCCCGACGCTGCGGCGAACGCTGTGCGGCATCGTCGATACCGCGGAACTGCACGCGCGGTGCCTGCTCGGAGACCTTCTGCTCACCGGCCTGATCGACGCGCAGCAGTGCCGCTCCGGCGTCGACCTGGCCGTTGACCGAGGCCAGTACCTCACGCACGGTGCCTGCGTAGGGGGACCGGACGGCGGTTTCCATCTTCATCGATTCGAGGACGACGAGAGTCTGACCCGCTTCGACCTCGTCGCCGACGGCGACCGGGACGGCGACGACGACGGCGGGTGCCGGTGCGCGGACCAACCCGGTCTCGTCCTGCGAGATCTGGTGGCTGATGCCGTCGACCTCGACGAGGAAGTGCGCGGCTCCGGCGACGGTGACCACCTGGTAGCGACGGTCGCCGATGACGAGGCGGCTCTCGTAGGTGCCAAGGCGTTCGACGTCGACCTGCAGATCGCCGATGCCGTCACCGTCGATGCTGTAGCGGTGCGTGCCGGTCTGGCCGACCTCGAGCTTGTAGGCCTGACCCTGGTAGTTCAGCTCGACCGTGCGGCCGATGGCATGGGTGGCGCGCGGCCGGCCGCCGCGTGCGGAGCTGAGGAACGCGGTGCGCTCGCGGCCTTCCTCGGCGTCGTAGGCGTCGATGGCCGCGGCGATGATGGCGATGTCGGCGACGGCGGTCGGGCCCACCTGAGAGCCGGCCTCGGTGCGGTCGAGCCAGCCGGTGTCGGCGGAGGCGGAGATGACCTCCTCGCGGTCGAGCAGGCTCAGCAGAAACGATTTGGTGGTGGTGCCGCCGTCGATGACGACGGTGGTCTCACGCAGCGCGTTGCGCAACCGCGCCAGCGCTTCGCTGCGGTCGCGGCCCCAGGCGATGACCTTGGCGACCATCGAGTCGTAGTCGGGCGGGATGACGTCGCCCTGCGCGATACCGGTGTCGACGCGGATGCCGGTGCCGAG
The DNA here is from genome assembly GCF_002258565.1 of Rhodococcus sp. 05-2254-6. Classification (NCBI taxonomy): domain Bacteria; kingdom Bacillati; phylum Actinomycetota; class Actinomycetes; order Mycobacteriales; family Nocardiaceae; genus Rhodococcus; species Rhodococcus sp. 05-2254-6. The sequence goes on along the minus strand of NZ_NOZF01000087.1, from coordinate 14,695 downwards.
CGGGAACTTGAGCAGCTCGACGGTGCCGGGAGCCGGAGCGAAGCCGTTGTCGGCGTCCTCGGCGTTGAGGCGAGCCTCGACGGCGTGGCCGAACTCGGTGGGGCATTCACCGGGCAGTGCCTGGCCGTCGGCGACGAGGATCTGCAGCTTCACCAGGTCGATGCCGGTGGTGTATTCGGTGATGGGGTGCTCGACCTGGAGGCGGGTGTTGACCTCGAGGAACGTGAAGATCTTCTGCTCGGGCTGGTACAAGTACTCGACGGTGCCTGCGCCCTGGTAGCCGGCGGCCTTGACGAGCTCGGCCGAGGCGGTGCGCAGTTCGTCGGCCTGCTCCTTGGTGAGCAGTGGGGAGCTGGACTCCTCGATGACCTTCTGGTTGCGGCGCTGGATGGAGCAGTCGCGCACGCCCGGGGCCCAGACGTTGCCGTGGCTGTCGGCGATGACCTGGACCTCGACGTGGCGAGCATCGGTGACGAGCCGTTCGAGGAAGACGACGGGGTCGCCGAACGAGCGCTCGGCCTCACCCTGGGTACGTTCGAGGGACAGTTCGAGTTCGTCCTCGTGGAAGACCTTGCGGATACCGCGGCCGCCGCCGCCGGAGCGGGCCTTGATGATCAGCGGGTAGCCGATCGCCGCTGCGTGACGCCTGGCGTCGGCGCGGGTTTCGACGGGTCCGCCGGACCACGGTGCGACGGGAACGCCGACCTTCTCGGCGAGGATCTTGGCCTCGACCTTGTCGCCGAGCAGGCGCATCGCGTCGGCCGACGGGCCGATGAAGGTGATGTTCAGGCGCGCGACGAGGTCGGCGAACGTCGGGTCCTCGGCGACGAAGCCCCAGCCGACCCACACCGCGTCGGCACCGGACTCGACCAGCGCCGCCTCGAGGACGCCGTAGTCGAGGTAGGCCGAGCCGCTCGCAGGCTTGCGCAGCGTGACCGCTTCGTCGGCCTGGCGGACGAACATGGCCCGCTTCTCCGCCTCGGTGTGCAGCGCTACGGTGCGGATGCCGTAATCGTGTTCGGCGTTGAGCTCTCGGACGGCTCGGATCAGGCGTACTGCTGCCTCGCCTCGGTTGACTACTGCAATCCGCTTGAACAACGTATCTCTCTTCGCTCGGTGTGGGCGCACCGCGTCGGTGCACTCGATGGAACGTGGATTGGTGCCGGGCATGTCGATTTCTCGTCCATCGTGCGGCACTCCGATCGGCTCATTCTAACGGTAACGAGGCCCTGTGCATCGCCAACGGCGTTCGGCGTGAGTGTGATTGATCACCAACAAGTGAATCATATTCTGTGGCAAGCAATTTCGCTCCGAAGTTGCTGTCGGGTTCTATTCACCTCGCTAACGTACTCGCGAGTAGCGTTGGCGCGTGGCGTAATTCGACATTCGACGACTTTCGTTGCTACCGGCGAGTACATTACTGACGGGTACAACTCGAGCCGATCGGCTCGAGTTGGTTCGCTCGTCACCGAGTGCGGTCTCCCTCACCTGTCGCCCTCGCTCGCCCGTGGCAGTCGCAGCGCGTTGACCCACAGCCTCGTCGCCGTCGCGAGCAGATCCTCGTAGTCCGCGGGCGGGAGACCGTCTGCGGCGTCGACGACGAAGTGATTGAACGCGAGCCGACTGATCATCGAGGACAGTGCGCGCGAGGCGAGCAGGGGATCGAGTTCCGCGTCGGCCAGACCGCGGCTCTGCAGGCTCTCGATGCTGCGGGCGTTGCGCCTGACGAAGGCATCGGCGCGTTCGCGGCGGAGGCGTCGGAACTCGGGATCGATGTTCGAGACCTGCTCGAGCAGCGCCATCAGCTTCGCGTTGCGGCGGTATGCCTCGAAGTACGCACGGTTGCTCGCGGCGATCACGGCAACCGGATCGTCGTGCGGGTTCACTCGCTCGGTTCCGGGATGCAGCATGTCGTCTCTGGCCTGCTCGAGCACTGCGGCCAGGATCTCTTCCTTGCTGGTGAAATAGGTGTAGAAGGTGCCGGCGGAGCATCGAGCAGCGCGGGTGATGTCGATCAACCGGGAGTCGAGGTAACCGCTGTCCTCGAAGACGCGACGCGCGGCGGCCACGAGCGAGGTACGGGTTCGCAGCCCGCGCGGGGTGGTCGGCAGCTCCCGATTCGGCAGCTCACGGTCTGGCTCCGGCGCGGCAGGCATTCAGTCTTTATACGTCATCGTCAGCGCGCGTCCGGGCGGATGAACCGGGAGAATCTCACCCCGCTGTCGAACTGGCGTGATTCGAGGTGCTCGAACCGCTCCGCGGGGAACGGATCGGGGCCGATTCCCGATGAGAACAGGCCGATGCCCCTGCCGAGCACGACGGGATTGACCTTGAGGAACAGCTCGTCGATCTCGGGCAGCAGTTGACCCGCCAGGTTTCCACCTCCGCAGATCCAGACGTCGTACTCGGAATCCTCTGCCTTCAGGCTCCTGACCAGTCCGATCGGATCCTCGTTCACGACGGTGAGGGTGGGGTCGTCCGACGGTGCGAGGGTGCGCGAGAAGACGTACTGGCGCAGGTGGGGATAGGGGCTGGTGATACCCACGTCGAGCGCCGGCTGCAACGTCTCGCGGCCCATGAGGAGGGTGTCGAACCGAGCGGGTGGACCGTCCAGGCCGAACATGTCACGAACGTGGACCGGCAACGTCTCGGGCAGCTCGGCCACGATGGCGTCGAGATGATCGCCGTCGGGCACGAAACAGTCGTAGCTGCCATCGGGTGCCGCGATGAACCCGTCGAGGGTGACGGCGATGTAGTAGACCAGGTTGCGCATTCGGCTCCTGTCGTGTTCGACGGGTGAGAACCCGTGGGCTTGCGGGGTATGTCGCTGTGGGGGATCCAGCGACCGACGTCGGTCTTTGTGAACCAGCACTAGAACGTATTTTGTGTGCTCAGGACGCAACGAACAACCGGTTTCCAGCGGCTAGTCTGGCCCGGGTGTGCAAACACCGTCCCTGAAACGGACGACCATTCGAGTATTTGTGGGGAAACTGTGACGGCTGCAGCGGCTACCGGTCGTGAACACGACGACGAGCTCAAGAGCAGGGTTCAACGCCTGCTGCGCTTTCTTCGCGAAATCGTCGAGGCGCGTTCGAACCCGGTGCTGCGCTTCGACGACCACGTGCAGGTCGAATGGATCCATGCCGGTGACGTTCCCATGCAGCTCGACCCACGCGCCAAGCAGGGTGGTGTGGTGCTCCGTGCACCGCGCATCGCGGTCGACGATCCGCCCGAGCCGCCGGCGCTGCTGTCGGGTTGGCTCGACCCGCAGGTCGTTGCCGACAGCCGCTATCGCGAACTCGAGCTGGCCGACGCATCCTCGGTGACGTCTCGTCGTCGAGCGGAGGCGCAGGAGTCCGATGCGGACTTCGACATCCGCAAGGCCTACGAGATCAAGCAGGCCTTCGAGGAGTACTCGCAGTCGTGGAAGGAATGGGCGCAGGAGGATCGGGATCGGCGTCCGCAGGCCGCTCTGTACCAGGCTCTGCAGCTGATGATGCAGGAGCTTGCATCGCGACCCGAGTCCATCGAACTCGTGGTGGCCTCGGGGCTGCTGACCTCGAGCAACACCGATCCGCAGCGCAGCGTGCGCACTCACCTCATCACGCAATCGGCCAGTATCGAACGCGACGTGCGTACCGGTGATCTGCTGGTTCGCCTCGCCGCGAGCACCACTGCGCGGCTCGAGGACGGCCAGCTGCTGACCGCCTCGGACGATTTCGACACCTCCGGCTCGGTCGCCTTGGCACAGGAACTGCACGACACCGTCACCTCACCCATCGGGGCAGGCGTCGAACAGTTCTTGAGGAACTGGGCGTCGCGGGTGCCGCGGCACGAGATCGAGGTACTCGATCGTCTCGGGCCGCCCGGGGCACTCGCCTACATCGACGACGACCGCACGCTCACCGTCTCACCTGCCCTCGTTCTCCGCGTTCGGGACTCGTTCGCACTGGTCGAGTACTACGAGCAGATGATCGCCGACCTCGAGTTCGCCGACTCTCCGGTACCGCTCGGGCTCGCTCAACTGGTCGATGCCATCGAGCCGGCCGATCGGATCGCGTGGCTCGAACGCACGGGAGCGGGGGAGTCCGCGGCACTGGCGGAGGACCCGCTGTTTCCGTTGCCGGCCAACGCCGAGCAGTCGCAGATCATCGAACGGCTGGGGCGTGACAGCGGCGTCGTGGTCGAAGGACCGCCCGGAACGGGCAAGACTCACACGATCGCCAACCTCATGTCCGGGCTCCTTGCGCGCGGTCAACGGGTTCTGGTCACTAGTGAAAAGTCACAAGCTTTGCGCGTGCTGCGGGACAAGCTCCCGCCGGAGCTGCAGGAGCTCTGCGTATCCATCACCGACCTCTCCCGCGGTGGTTCCGACGAGCTCAACCGCAGCGTCGCGAAGATCGCCGAGCGCAAGACCTCCTTCGACGAGGCCAGCGAGGTGCAGAAGATCGAGGCACTGACGACGCAGCGCGCGGCGGCTCTGGCCGGGCGGGCCGAGTTGCTCGATCGTGTCAGCGCGCTCCGCGAGTCCGAAACTGTTGTGCACGAATACGTTTCCGATGGATACGACGGCACGGTGTCGTCCATCGTGCGCAAGGTCAAGGCCGCCGAAGGTGCCCACGAGTGGCTGCCCGGCCCACTGTTCGCCGATCGACCACCTCTCGACGGTGCCCAGGTCGATCAGCTTCGTAAGCTCATCGCCGGCTCCGACGGGACTCGAGAGCTTCGCTCGCGTCAGGTGCTGCCGCGTCCCGAGACCATGCTGCCGAACTCGGCCGAACTGGCATCGCTCTGCCAGCGCGCAGGTGCGCGCATCGACGCTTCCTCGCCCCAGGCCGCCGAGCTCGTGTCGTTGCTCGACGGCGTGGAACCCGCCGTGGCCTCGGAGATCAGGCAACTGTGCGAGGAGCTCGCCGCTCGGGTGCGAGCGGTCGTCGAACTCGACAGCTCGTACCTACGCCTCACCGATTCCGTGCTGTCCGGCGAGGCCGCCCACCTGTGGTCTCGGGTCAGCGGAATCGACGCGATGGTTGACACGGCCGCTGCGTCCGATCGCTATGTCGGTGCGCACGACGTGCAGTGCTCGACGAGCTCACCGGCGGCACTCACGGCGATGGATGCGTTCGCCGGCGCGTTGGAGTCGGGTATCGAGTGGAAGCCCCGGTTCCGTCGCAGCGAGGAGCAGAAGGCCGTCGAGGCACTCGATATCGTCGCTACCGTCGACGGGCAACCTGCGACGACGGCGATGGCTGCGCGTCTGGTGGCCGAACATATTCGCGCGCTCGAGACCGTGCAGACCGCAGCGGTGCTGCTGGCCGACCTCGCGATCATCGTTCCGCTCGACGGCACACGGTCGATTCGCGTCAACAACGTGGCGCGGATTGCCGACAGGCTGGGTCTGGTGTCTGCAGTCGTCGCTGCCCGCGACGCCCTTGTGCACCGGCTGTACACCATTTCGCCTGCGGCACCGTGGATTCGGAGCCTGGCCGACGCCCGGGAAGTCGCCGGGGCCGCCGACGCCATCGCCACGCGTATCGACATCGATGCCGCACGCGCCGAGCTCGACGCCCTGCAGTTCGCGGTTGCCACTCGTATCGACGCCGGGCCGTCGCCCGAGGGCTCGAATCTGGTGAGTGCGTTGAGCACCGCGGATCCGTTGGAACTGGCTGCCGCCGTTGCGGCGTACTCGCAAGCGTGTTCCGAGCAGGAGGATCAACTGCTGCTCGAATCGATGTCGGCGTCGCTGTCCGAGGTCGCACCCGCGTTGTTCGACTTGGTCAGGGACACCGCCGGTGATGTCGAATGGGACGAGCTGAGCTGGCAGATGTCCAAGGCCTGGGCGTGGCGTCGGGCACGCGAGTGGGTCGGCGAGCAGCACCACGGCGGCCTCGAGCAGCAACTCGAGGCGGAGTTGGCCGCTGCGGATACCGACATCGCTTACCTCACAACACGTCTCGCCGCTGCCAGTGCCTGGTGTAACAGTCTCGAGCGAATGACGGCCGTCGAGGTGCGGGCGCTGCAGACCTATCGCGAGCACATCTCCAGCATCGGCTCGGGAGCCGGTAAGTACGCCGAAACCTACCGCAGTGCAGCACGATCGGCGATGCGTGAGGCGCAGAGTGCCGTGCCCGCCTGGGTCATGCCACTCTCGCAGGTGCTCGCGTCCATCCCGCCGGTGCCGGGCAGTTTCGACGTCGTCATCGTCGACGAGGCGAGTCAGGCCGACATCACCAGTCTCTTCCTGCTGTATCTCGCACCCCGGGTGATCGTGGTGGGCGACGACAGGCAGTGCGCGCCGGCCGATGTTCCACAGACCGGCACACTCGAGGACGTGTTCGATCGGTTGGACGTCTACTTGCCCGATCTACCGGAACACGTGCGTGCGACGCTGACCCCGAGGTCGAGCCTGTTCTCGATGCTGCGCACCCGGTTCGGTCAGATGGTGCGGCTGCGTGAGCACTTCCGTTCGATGCCGGAGATCATCAACTGGTCGAGTCAGCAGTTCTACGGAGATTCCCCGCTCGTTCCCGTGCGGCAGTTCGGCGCGGATCGACTACCGCCGCTGCGGCACACGTACGTTCGCGGAGCGACGGTGACCGGAAAGAACGCGTCACTGGTCAACCGGACCGAGGCCATCGCGATCGCCGACCAGATCGCCGAGTGCCTCGAAGACTCAGCGTACGACAACCTGACCTTCGGAGTGGTTGTGCTGCAGGGCCAATCGCAGGTCGACGAGATTCGCAACGAGTTGATCAAGCGGATCGGTATCGAGCAGTGGGAGCAGCGTCGACTTCGCGTCGGTACGCCGCCGGACTTCCAGGGCGACGAACGAAACGTCGTGTTCCTGTCGATGGTGGTGGCACCCGATCAGAATTTCGCCACCCTCACCGCCAATCAGTACAAGCGGCGGTTCAACGTGGCAGCGTCGCGGGCACAGGATCAGCTGTGGCTCTTCCACTCGGTCACGGTCGATCGTCTCAAGCGAGCGGACCTGCGCAACTCGTTGCTGAGTTACGTCACCTCCGTCTCGCCCGCTCCGGCCGATCCCATGCCGGTCGGTGTCTCGCGCGAGGTCCGGAAGGCCCCCTTCGAGACGCTGCTCGAGCAGCAGCTGTGGAACGACCTCGTCGAGAGAGGTTTTCACGTCAATCCCGGTGTCGAGGTGAACAACAGGCGTCTCGCCCTGGTCGTCACCGGAGACTCCTCGCGGCTCGCCGTCGAGTGCGACGGCGACACGTTCCTGTCGACCCCCGCTCAGCGGTTGGCGGATCTGCAGCGTGAGCAGGAGCTCAAAAGGTGCGGTTGGACGTTCTGGCGGGTGCGTGAATCCGAGTACTACCTGGACCGCGAGGCGGCGCTGGAAAGCCTCTGGGCCACGTTGGCCCATCTGGGAATCAAGCCGAACAGCGTTGTCGTGGAGGGTCTCGAGAGCTCGGACGAGTCCTGGACCCCGGTTCCACTCGAGTCCTCGCAGTTCGACGATTCCGGCGTCTTCGAGACGTCCACGCACGCAGACTCACCCGCGCGCCACGAGTCGGTGCTGTCTCTGTGGACCATGCCGCGCATCGACATTCCCACCGAGGAGCCGTCCGCGTCGCAAGCTCGCGGAGCCGACCGCGAAGGATCGGCACCGACGACAACCAACGGTTCCGGAAGCACCGACGGAGCGGGAGTCCAGAACTTTTCGCGACCGACCAACGGTTCGGGAATGACGAACGGTGCGTCTGCTATTAACGGTGCCGGTCGTGTCAACGGCTCCGGAGGTGCCAACGGTGCCGGTGCTGCCCACGGATCAGGTACCGGGGAGTCCGACGGTTCCCATGGCACCGCTCGGCCGATCGAGTCCTCGGCATCGAGCCATTCGACCACCGAGATCGGTGAAACCACGAACAGCACGACATCGGCCACGGACCGGGTCGGGGACGCCGAAGAGCCGGTCGCACAGGAAGAGCCGGTCGCACAGGACGAGCCGGCCGCTCAGGACGAGGCCGCGGCAAGCGTTGAGTCGGCCGAGCTCGATGGAGCCGATCCGGTCGAGACGCAGGGCGATTCGACGGAAAAAACGACCGATGATGCCGAGCCGAGCGGCCTCGAGGTACCCGAGGACGAGGACATCGCAGAACACGAATTGCCGCTCAACGGACTTCGCGGATACACAACCCGCCGTCGGCCGTAGCTCCCGGCGGGCAGGCTCGGTGCCCGCGCCGAACCATCCGAAGCCGACGTAGTCTTGGCCTCGGATTGCGCACGTACGAGTGAAGAGGGTTCGACGCCGATGACAGATCGACAGACGCAGCGCCCGGAACAGTCGGTCTCCCCGGACGGTTCGACGCGACCGCGATCTCGGCGGGTTGTCGTTCCGACCGTTGTTCTCGTGGTCTGCGCTGCGCTTGTCGGCCTGCCTGCCTGGACTGTCGTGTTCGCGGGCGCGCAGTGACCTGCGGCTGCACAGTCGGTCGGCTCTGCGGTTGCGGTCGCGGCATTCGTGGCACTGCCTGCAGCGATGTATCTGGGTCACCGGCCGAGTGCAGAGGGGGTCTCCAAGGACGTGTGGGCGCGCATCGGAGATGTGCTGTTGGGCTTGGCTTGGATCGCGTTCGTGTGGTCGGCACTCTCGCTGCTGCTGCGGCTCGGTCTGTGGGTGGCTGGGGTAGACGACCCTCTTCGGTCACGGATCGTCTCGGTGACAACGCTGATCGTCGTGGTCGTCCTCGCTCTGTGGGGCCATTACGAGGCGATGAGAACGCCCCGAGTGCGACACACGACCGTCAGGATCGACCGGCTCGGGGCTCGATTCGACGGTCTACGAGTGGTTCTCGTGACCGACACGCATTTCGGCCCGCTCGATCGAACGACGTGGTCGCATCGTTTGACCGCCGCCGTCAATGCGCTCGAACCGGACGTGTTGGCCCACGTCGGAGATATCGCCGACGGCTCGGTCGATCGGCGTCGAGCGCAGGCTGCGCCGTTGGAGGCGATGCTCGCGAGCGCGGCCCGCGTGTACGTCACCGGGAACCACGAATACTTCGGTCAGGCGCAGGAATGGCTCGATCACATGGAGGACCTCGGATGGAACTCCTTGCACAATCGCCACGTGGTGCTGCATCGCGGTGACGACGCATTGATCATCGCGGGCGTCGACGACGCCACTGCCGCCGGCTCGGGTGCGCCCGGTCACGGGGCGGATCTCGCTCGCGCCCTTGCCGGAACCGATCCGTCGATGCCCGTGCTGTTGCTGGCGCATCAGCCTAAACAGATCGGCGACGCTGTCGAGGCCGGCGTCGATCTGCAGGTCTCCGGGCACACGCACGGTGGTCAGATCTGGCCGTTCTCGGCTTTGGTTCGTCTCGACCAACCGGTGGTGCACGGTCTGAGCAGACACGGTGCGCGAACTCAGCTCTACACCAGTCGCGGATCGGGTTTCTGGGGCCCGCCTTTCCGGGTGTTCGCGCCCAGTGAGATTTCCGTTCTGACGTTGGTCGCCGGCTGAGCGCGCGATGCCTGGCAGTATCGGTGGGGTGAAGAGAACCGAAGAGGTCGTCGTTGTCGCAACCGATCTCGACGGCACCCTGCTGCGTTCGGACCGAACTGTGTCGGCGCGAACGGCCGCCGCGATGGCTGCCGCCGACGCAGCCGGAATCAGGGTGGTGTGGGCCACCGCTCGCGCGCGCCACTCCATCGACGAACTCGCTGCGTCGTGCGGATTTCGCGGCACGGCGATCGGTGCCAACGGGGCTGTGGTCCTCGATCTGTCCGACGGCTCCCCGGCGATCGTCGGCACCAGGTCGGTACCGGCCGAGACGGTGGCGTCGGCCAAGTCGTTCGTGCGCTCACTCGTCCCCGGAGTTGCCTTCGCAACCGTCGGTGCCACGCGATTCGTGGCCGAGGCTCGGTACGCCGAGCTGTGCGTGTTCGCAGACCATCACCGGCAGCCGCACGAGATGGAGCTGTCGGAGCACGGCTTGTCGATCGACGTCGAGCCGACCGTCAAAATCGTTGCCCGGCACAGTGATACGACGAGTGAGGAGTTGTACGAGATCGTTGCTGCGGCGGGGGTGGACGGAGTGGAGTTGACGCACTCCGGTGCCCCGTACATCGAGATGTCCGCGGCGGGAGTCTCGAAGGCCAGTGCGCTGCAGGAGTTGTGCGAGCAGTGGGGGATATCTGCCGGTTCGGTTGCGGCAGTGGGGGATGCGCGCAACGATCTGCCGATGCTCACCTGGGCGGGTACGGCGTTGTGTCCGTCGAATGCCGCGGAGCCCGTGCGATCCGTCGTCGATCGAGTCCTCGAATCCAACGACGACGACGCGGTTGCGCGCTATCTCGAGGAGCTCACCGCGCGCCGAATGAAACTGTAACGTCCGGTCTGCTCGTCGCGACGCTGTATGAGAGGCTGGCCCCATCATCGGCAGAAGGACACCAGTGAGCTATCCAGATTCGGGCGACCCCTCGCAGCGCGCGTACGGACAGTACGGCGCGCAGCCGAATCCATCCGATCGAGTCCTTCCACCGCCTTCGTCCGGTCCTGGTGCGCCGCATTCTCCCGCGACGGCACAGCCGAGTGGGTACGGCGCGGTTCCCCGGCCGCCGGTGTTCGGCACCGGTGGCTTCCCTGGTTCGCCTCCACCTGGGCCCCCGAAGAATGGGAACGGTGGCATCTGGATCGTGGTGGCCGTTCTGACTGTGGTCGCAGTGATTCTCGGCGGCGTGTTCGGGTGGTTCATGCTGCGCGACGACGCAACTCCGGCGGTGGCGTCGGGTGCTGCAGCGTCCTCGGCAGTGTCCGACGGCGGTGTTCCAGGCGGTGAAACCGCACCGACTGCCGAGAACTCACCGGAGCCTGGCCCGGCCACTCTGCCTGCGGGCGCGCAGACCTGCCCGGCGACCGTGGCGTCGAGCAGCGGACTTCGAGGCTCGGCGGTGGGGTCGACGGTTACGTCGTGCCCGTTCGCCGAGGAAGTTCGGTTGGCCTACACCAGGGCCGGTTCGGATCGGAATTCGAGGACCGTGGTGGCCAGCAGCCCGGTCACCGGCAAGCGGTACGACATGAATTGCGTCTCGTCTGCGCAGTTGGTGACGTGTACCGGTGGCGAGAACGCCGTTGTCTACCTCTTCTAGTTCGGCGCGCCGCGTCGGACGAGTCGGAGCGGTGGCTCTCGCGCTCTGTGCTCTGGTGTCCGGCTGCACCATCGCCACCGACGACGGCCCCGCGTCCGAAGCGCCCCTGGTGTCCGAAACATCGGCTGCTCCTGTGCCACCGGTGTTTCCACCGACGTCCGATGCCGAAATATGGACCACTGCGCCTCCTGTCGAGGCGCTGCCGGCAGAGGATCTGGCCGCGGAGTTCGGCGCACTCGAGTCGACGGCGGGTGGGCCCATCGGCCTCGCTCTGGTTCCCGTCGGCGGTGGCCCGCCGACAGTGCTCGGCACCTGGACTTCCGGTTCGGCGTGGTCGACGGTCAAAGTGCCACTGGCCCTAGCCGCAATTCGTCGCGGCGCGGACGCGGTGTTTGCCGACGCCACCGCCGCCATCGAAAGCTCCGACAACGCAGCAGCCGAGAATCTGTGGGGTTCGCTCGGGGATTCCGCTGCCGCAGGTGGCGCAGTCGAAGCGGTTCTGCGGCAGGGCGGTGACGCGGCCACTGCGGTGCAGAGGGAGCGGATTCGTCCTGAATTCAGCGCATTCGGACAGACCGAGTGGTCGACGCAGGATCAAGCAACGTTCGCGGCGGGCCTGTCGTGCATCCCGGATGCCGCACCGGTGGTCGAAATGATGAACAGTGTTGCGCCCGAGCAGCAGTGGGGCCTGGCGAAGATGTCCGATGCTGCGTTCAAAGGCGGCTGGGGGCCGAGCGTTCGAGGCGGTTACGACGTCCGACAGGTCGGTATCGTCACCACTGTTGCCGGTCGAGTCGGCGTGGCGATTGCGGCGCAACCGAATTCGGGTTCGTTCACCGACGGAACAGCAATGCTCGACGCGGTCGGCAGCTGGTTGGAGTCGCACAGCAACCAGCTCCCTGCCGGTCACTGCCTCTAGGATCTGCTGACGAGCGGACCGGCGCGGGTAACCTCTGGCGTGTCAGTGAATCGTGCACCACGAAAGGCATTGCTGTGAACGACGCCCTGTCGACGGAATCGTCCGAGCCCACCACGATCGCCGAGTACCTGAATGCACACGCGCTGCGGGTGACGCCGCTCGACGGTGCCGCGGCGGCCGAGCTCGGCATCACCGTACCGATTCCTGCGGGATGGCAGACGCTCGATCCCGCACAGTTCCCAGGGGCGACCCAGGTGATCGTGGAACCGAACCTCGTGGAGAACGGGTTCGCGCCCAACGCGGTGCTTCTGGTCGGTGCGTTGTCGCGCACGATCGACCCGGAAGCGTTGATGGCATTGGGTTTCGGCGACGGACGTGCGATGCCCGGATGGGTGGAGCGCGAGGCGAGTACAGCGTCGTGGCTCGGCTGGCCGTCGCGATTCATTCGGGGTACGTACGTTGCGCAGCAACTCGAAGCCGCCGTGACGACGCGGTATGTGGTGGTAGGCGTCGATACTCAATACCTCGTGCAGTTGACGGTGACGACGTTGGCGTCGCAGGTCGATGCGTTGGCCTTCGACGTCGCCGCGATCAACGAGGGGCTGACCACGAGTACGTAGAAGACCGCGAGTCCCTGTGTCCGACGCGCAGGTCCGACTAGGGTCCTTTCCATGTCGATGAGAACCGGTCGCGTCCGGCACCTGTCGGTGGTGCCGAATTTGTCCGACACCGACGAACCGGCCGACGACAGCGCGACGGATGCCACTCGGCGACGCTTGGTGAACCTGGTGCTTCGGGTGACCGTGGATCACACTCGGCCACAGATTTGGCGTCGGGTGCGGGTGCGCTCGGACCTGCTGCTGTCCGAGCTGCACGCGGTTCTGCAGAGCGCCCTCGGATGGGAGGACCGGCACCTGCATGCGTTCAGCGTCAGGACCGCCGGTGCCACGCGTCGATTCGAGATGGAGGAAACCCTCGACGACGAACCGGACGACGACGCGTCGAGCGAGGAGCGAGTGCGGGTCGACGACGTACTGACTGCGCCGGGTTCCACGATGACGTACGAGTACGACTTCGGTGACGGATGGACACACACGATCTATCTGGAGCAGATCGATTCCGATATCGACGACCTCCGATCCGTTTGCCTCGACGGGGCGCGCGCCTGCCCACCCGAGGAGTCCGGCGGGCCTTCGCGGTACGCCCAGTCGCTCGAGATTGCCGCCGATACGTCCGATCCCGAGCACGCGGCGCTCATCGCGCGATGGGGCGCGGGCTTCGACCCTGCTCGATTCGACGTCGATGCGGTCAACGCGGTGCTGCACTCGTTCGACGTAGGGCGTTCGGTGCTCGCCGAAGCGGTGGCCGCGGCCCCGGCCATCGGAAAGCTGTTCGACCGGGTGCGACCTACGGAGGTGCCGTCACTGATGGCGTTGCTTCCGCGATGCGAACTCACCATCGAGAGTTCGGTCGATCTGCCCGTCGCAGAGGTGGCGATGGCCAAGTTCACGTGGTTTCTGGACAGAATCGGTGACGACGGAGCAGAGCTGACCGGTGCCGGCTACCTCAAGCCCGCGTTCGTAGCGGCGATTCGTGAAGAGCTCGACTGGGGTCTGGGGTGGGTAGGGCCGAGCAATCGCGAGATCGACCACCATCAGATCAGCGATCTGCGCGACGCGGCGCGGCACCTCGGGTTGACCCGCACATCGAAGGGCAGGTTGCTGCGCACCAAGCTCGGAGCGGCGTTGGCCGAAGACCCGGTCGGCATGTGGCGGCATGCGGCGTCGCGACTTCCTCTGGGAAAGGAGTCGTACGAGACCGACGCAGCGACTCTGTTCCTGATCTCCCTCGCGGCATCGGCATCTGCGACGCATCGCAACGAGATGTTGATCGAGACTGTCGCTGAATTGGGTTGGGCGAGTGAAGATTCCGGTGTGTTCGACGCTCAGTTCGCGGCGCAGGCCACGGTGAGCTTCCTCGATCTCATCGGTGCCCACGGTCCGCGGTTCTATTTCCGTCAAGAGGTATCGGACTCGCCGAGCTGGTCTCGCAGGTTCGCGCGGGACGCATTGCTGAGCTGAGTCGCCGAGAAGTGGTCTCGAGGACTGCTGAATTGTGGCTCAGCGACGGATGACCGCCGCTGAGCAGGCGATTTGCGTTGGTGTGGTTGGTGGCGTAACTTTTGTCGAGTCAGAGCGACGGACACCGACCCGGTCTTCACGGACAGGGTGAACGAGGTTGGACGTGTGGCTTGACAGGTTTTATCCCCCAAGAGTCGGGCCTTGTGTCCGAGACCAAGCTGGGATAGGCTGGAACAGTTGCCCTTGAGGCCGACGGACTGTGTGTCTGTGGGTCGAGAGTGTGTGCGTGTTCTTTGAGAACTCAACAGTGTGTCGATGAATGTCAGTGCCGAAATATTTTGTTTTGGTGAAAGCATTCGATGTATCAGCCATCCGCTTGTGGTGGTTGTTGTCGGGTGTTGTTTGAAATGCTAGTTGAGTTTTTCTGCTAGTGATTTGACTTGATGTCTTTGACTGATTCGCGGTTCCTTTGGGGATCGTTGTTTCGCAGGTCTTTTACGGAGAGTTTGATCCTGGCTCAGGACGAACGCTGGCGGCGTGCTTAACACATGCAAGTCGAGCGGTAAGGCCTTTCGGG
>NZ_NOZF01000067.1:0-606 GCF_002258565.1 Rhodococcus sp. 05-2254-6 | reverse complement strand
ATGGCCTCGACATGGCCGGAGACCGAGATCGGCAGCCCCAGGCCACCGCCGATGATGCCGGCGACTCGGCCGTTCTCCCATCCCAACCGCGGGTGGTCGCCGCTGCCGTGGACCGCAAAATTGTTGCACCGCAGCCTCATTCGAGCATCGCGGCGGTGTACCAGGCGGCGCGGGGTGGCTCGGAGGAGGCGCGGGAGCTGCTCGTCGAGCGGGCGCAGATTCTGGGTCGGACGGTGGCGCTGCTGCGCGACATGTTCAATCCGGACCGCGTCGTACTCGGAGGTCAGGCGTTCACCGCCTACCCGGCCGGAATTCCGCACGTGGGACGGGCCTTCGCCGCCCATTCGACGTTGGAGCGCAGGGACATTCGGGTGACCGGCTTCGGTGACAAGGTGCAGGAGTATGCCGCGACCGTGGTCTCCCTCAGCGCCCTGTACTCCGATCCGCTCGCCTCGATGCGCAGAGCGGCGGCGTAGGTTCACCCACTATGAGCAAGCCCGATACGAGCACCCGTGCAGCAGGATCAGTGGCCGCGCCGCAGGGTCACCGCTGACGCGGTAGACGATGTTGACGCCGTCGATGCCGGTGGCCTGACGAACCGGTCCT
>NZ_NOZF01000014.1:31313-51607 GCF_002258565.1 Rhodococcus sp. 05-2254-6 | reverse complement strand
CGAGATGCTCGACGAGCGGCAGCACCGTGGTGATTCCGGCACCGGCCGTGGCGATCAGCAGCGGTCCTTCGCCGGTAGGTACTCCGAAATCGCCTGCAGGACTGCTCACTTCGAGAATGTCGCCGACGTCGACGGCCTCTTGGAGGTGGGTCGAGACCTGCCCGGGCGGACCGTTCCGTACCTGTGCCACCGTGATCTGCAGGCGGGTGTCGGAGGCGATGGACGAGACGCTGTACTGACGCGGCTGCCGGGTGCCGTCGGCGAGGTCGACGAACACCGTGACGTACTGGCCGGCCGCGAGTGCGGGAAGGGGAGCGCCGTCCGCGGGTTCGAGGACGAGCGAGACCGTGCCGGGGCTTTCCTGCGTGCGCCGCATCACGCGATACGGGCGCAGCGGATTGTGGGGGTCGATGTCTGCCGCTGCGTAGAGGCGCGCTTCGGTGGCGACGAGCTGAGTGGCGAACAACCAGTAGACCTCGTCCCACGCGGCAGCGACGGCGGGAGTGACGGCGGCGCCGAGGATGTCGGCTACGGCACCGAGCAGGTGACGGCCGACGAGGGTGTACTGCTCCGGGGTGATGCCGAGGGTGATGTGCTTGCCGGCGATGCGGCGCAACACCGGCTCGAACGACGGTGCGTCCGGGTCGATCAGTTGCACGGCGTAGCCGACCACCGACGCGGCCAGTGCCCGACTCTGCTCTCCGGTTTCCTGATTCGCGCGGTTGAACAGCCGCCACAGCTCGGGGCGTTCGCCGAGCATCGACTCGTAGAAGCGGGCGCTGATCGTTTCGGAGTGTTCCGCGACCACACCGGCAGTGACTCGGACGACGGCCTCGGCAGCGGGAGACAGAGCGGGGTGGGTGTCGGACGAGGGGCGGGGTGGTGCAGTGAGGGTCACGTCACCACCCTGGCCGCTGCGCTGCTGTCGCAGCAGCCCTTTACGTCCCGACGTCGAGGGACCTTCGTCCCTCGGGTGGCTTTCTAACTGTCGATCGTCGTGGTGATGGAGGTGACCGACGGTGCCGCCGGGGTGCTGCCGAATCCGAATGTCACTTGGGGTGTGACGGGGGTGAGCGATCCGAGGTCCTCGCCCTGCCACGATGCGGAGACGTCGGTGACGCGATGTTGGTGCTTGGCACCGTAGTACTCGCGTCGGCCCCCGCCTGCGCTGCCGCGGGTGCGCACTCCGCGCAGTACGACTCGGGCGATGGGGTCGCTGATCGCGCAGAACCACGGTGCCGTCGAGACCGCGTCGGGCACGATGCTCAATGCGCGACCGAGCACGGTCGGCCCGGCGACGCGGATCCTGATCGACAGGTCACCGGCCTGCACCGATCGCCATCCATTCGGCTCCGCTGCGAAGGTCACCGGGACCAGCTCGGTGGAGTCGAATGTGTATGTGGCGGTGACGAATTCGCGTACGTCCTCGTTGGGGGCGATCAGCAGACGCTGTCCGTCCGCGAACTGGACCATGACGTCGGTGAATTCCCCGAGCGGCGACCGCGTCCAATGCCCGACGACGATCCGCACGCCGGACGTCGTACCTACCCCGTAGATCTCACCGTGAAACCGTGATCTGGTCATCACACCGACTGTAGCCATGCTCGGCCCGGGTCGGTGCATAGTGGAGGTCATGGCGTCCTCGCAACCCACTGTATTCGTCCTGTTCGGCGCGACCGGAGACCTCGCGAAGCGAATGGTCCTGCCGTCGTTCTACCAGCTCCATATCGAGGGCCTGCTGCCCGAGAAATGGGTCCTGATCGGCAACGGCCGCAGGGACACCTCCGACGACGAGTTCCGCGATCACGTCCGCAGCGTCCTCGACGAGTTCGCCGAGAACGTGGACGACGGCGATTGGTCCGAATTCTCCGAGCGAATCCGCTTCGCGGGCAACGGCTTCACCGTCGACGATCCCGGTACGTTGCCCGAGGTCGTCGCCGAGGTGAAGAAGGACATCGGCGACGACGCCCAGCTGGTGCACTACATCGCTCTGCCTCCGAGCACCTTCGTCGATTACACGAAGGCCCTGGGTGCACACGATCTCGCCGAGGGTTCCAGGGTGGTCTACGAGAAGCCCTTCGGCACTTCTCAGAGCAATTTCGAGGAACTCGACAAAGCCGTCCACGAGGTCGTCGAGGAAGAGCAGGTCTACCGAATCGACCACTTCCTGGGCAAGGAAGCGACCCAGAATCTGCACGTGCTGCGGTTCGCGAACGGCATGATCAGCGGCATCTGGAACTCCGAGCACATTGCGCAGGTGCAGATCGACGTCCCCGAGACCCTCGACATCGACGACCGCGCCGAGTTCTACGACGAGACCGGTGCCGTGCTGGACATGCTCGTCACGCACCTGTTCCAGGTCGCGGCCGAGGTGGCGATGGAACCGCCGGCGTCACTGAAGGCCGAGGATCTGCAATCGGCTCGGGAGACGGTGATCGGGAAGTTCCGGGCGTTGGACACCGACGAGGTGGTACTCGGTCAGTACGACGGTTACCGCGACGTCGAGGGAGTCGACGACAACTCCGAGGTCGACACGTTCGTGGCGGCCAAGCTGTGGGTCGACACCGACCGCTGGCGTGGAGTGCCGTTCCTGCTGCGCACCGGAAAGATGCTGGGTGTCGGAGCGCAGCGGGTGTCGTTGGTGTTCCGCAAGCCCGCCGACAGTCCGCTCACCGAGCTGCCCGAGGACGGGGCGGTGCTGTCCTTCGATCTGTCCGGAGACGGCAGCATCGACATCGCCATGACGGTCAAGGAACCGGGCCCGGATTTCGATCTGTCGGTGGGACATCTGGCGTTACCGCTGAAGTCGATGCCCGACGCGGAGCCGCTCAGCCCATACGCGCGCCTGATCCTCGATGTGCTCAGCGGAGACAGATCGTTGTTCACCAGGCCGGACGGTCTGGCGCACGTGTGGGATGTCGCGGCTCCCTTGCTGAGCAACCCGCCCGAGGTGAAGAGTTACGAGCCCGGTTCGATGGGACCCGCCGAGGCGGACGCGCTCGCCGCACCCTGTGGCTGGTTGATCACCGGGAATACCGAGGGCTGAGTCTGCGTCGCGTTTCGGGGTCCGAAACAGTCGGTGGGTCCTTTTTGTCCGAAACGATGGACTGTACCGAGTTGCCGACGATATGTTTCTGACGCTCTTACATCACCCGTCAGACCCCCCTCGACGTTTCTCGAAAGGCCTTCACCCATGTTCTTGGACCTCATCACCGATCTCCTGCCCATCCTCGGTGGCGGCGAGGAAGGCGGCCTCGGCGACCTCATCACCGGCGGACTGCTCGACGGCTTGCTCGAGGGACTCCTCGGAGACAGCACCGGTAGCTTCGGCTCCAGCTAGTCCCACATCGCAGAAGGCCCTGCTCCTCGTCCGTCGAGGAGCGGGGCCTTCTGTCGTGCAGGTGGGCCGTCACGGCCGGAGTGGCATCAACATCAACCCCGCGAGGTAGATCAGCACGACGGTGCCGCCGGTCAGGACCGTGCCGGCAACGGTGGCGAGGCGGACGATGTTGACGTCCCAGCCGAAATATTCGGCAACGCCGCCGCAGACGCCTCCGATCATCTTCTGCGAACTGGACCGGGTGAATTCTCTGGGGGAACCGCTCTCGAATGTCATGGTGAAAAGTCTGCGTCATCAACGGCTTTCGGCACATCGGGGGTTTCACCCATATCGACCCCGATAAACGGACGGTCCGGCAAACGGTGCTCGAACAGGATCTCCGACTTTTACGCGCCGAGACCTGGACCGGACGCTTCGGTGAGGGTTACGGTCGCACCCGATCGGTCGTAAGGCGTATCGCGCGTACCCGGCTCGTCCCCCTTGCGGGCCGGGTACGCGCAACGCTGCCGCAGGCGTGTGGTGTTCACCGAACCGCCATGGAATGGTCACCGATGAGCACTAACTTTCGGCACATGACCGACAATGATCTGCGCAACGGTGAGGCTCAACGCACGAACCTGAGCGACTTGCTCGACATCACCAAGGCGGTAGATCTTGCCGACACCTCGGGCTTCGCCGTCGACGACTCCGATGACGACGATCCGATACTGCTGACCGTCCCCGACGGCCACGTCGTCGACACCTGGCGCGAGAACTACCCGTACGACGAGCGCATGACGCGCGCCGAGTACGAGCTCGAGAAGCGTCTGCTGCAGATCGAACTCCTGAAGCTGCAGATGTGGACCAAGGAGACCGGTCGACGGCACGTCATCGTCTTCGAGGGCCGAGACGCCGCCGGTAAGGGCGGCACGATCAAGCGATTCATGGAACACCTCAACCCGCGCGGTGCGCGTGTGGTTGCGCTGGAGAAGCCGTCGGCGCGCGAGTCGACCGAGTGGTACTTCCAGCGTTACATCGCACACCTGCCCGCGGCCGGGGAGATCGTCCTGTTCGACAGGTCCTGGTACAACCGTGCGGGCGTCGAGCGGGTCATGGGTTTCTGCACCGACGAGCAGCACGCCCACTTCGTTCGCCAGGCACCGCTGTTCGAGCAGATGCTCGTGGACGACGGCATCAGTCTGACCAAGTTCTGGTTCTCGGTGTCGCAGCACGAGCAGCGCACCCGCTTCGCCATTCGGCAGGTCGACCCGGTGCGGCAGTGGAAGCTCTCGCCCATGGACCTCGCCTCGCTGGACAAGTGGGATGCGTACACCGCGGCGAAGGAAGAGAATTTTCGCGCCACCGACACCGATGTCGCACCGTGGACGGTCGTCAAGAGCAACGACAAGAAGCGGGCTCGCATCAACGCGATGCGTTTCGTGCTCAACAAGTTCGACTATGCCAACAAGGATCCCGAGATAGTCGGGGAAACAGACCCGTTGCTTGTGGGCCGCGCGAAAGAAGTGATCGGCGAATAGTTTTCACTGCATAACCGGTGAGATTTCCGGTGAACCGTTGCGGCACCATCTTTCCGGGGTCTCGAGTTGATACCGGGTGCTGCGCCAAACCTTAGCGTGCGGTAAGAACGAGGGAGGTCGTATCACCTACGGCTGTACGTACACGCGAGCATCAGGAGTTCTCATGGGTTCAGCAGCACAGTTCATTTCCGACATCGCTTCGGGCGTCTACGACGGCATCGTCGACGCGATCGTCGATCAGATCGTCGGCGTGCTGACGTCGGGTAGCGCCGCTTAATCGTCCGTAGCGCGTCGCGGTCGCAGTCGGGGGCGGCCGCGACGTCTCGGCACCGTCACCGTTTTGTGATATCGCACCAAGATTTTCGACTTTTACTGTCATTTCCGTGTACAGAGCGTGACCTTCTGAGGTAGAAATCTTCTTGCAGAGATCATCGCGTGACACAAGTCACTGCAAATCTGCATACCCCCCTCGATGAAGGAGTAGTTCCATGTCCGCTGAGCTCGGTGACCTTTTCGCGATCCTCCTCCAGCTGTTCTCCGGTATCAGTTCCTCTTCGGACTGACGTACCTCGGTTCCGTACCGTCGGCCGCGGATTCGTGAGCACCCGGTCGGAGCCTCCAGCAAGGTCCACCCGCGACATCGGCGCGGTGTTCGTGATGCCGGTTCGGCATCGAATCCCACTCTCTTCAAGGAGAATTCATGGAATTGCTCGCGATCTTGCTTCAGCTGCTCGCGCTGGGTAGCTCGGAAGGTAGCGGCTCGGGCACCATCGAGATCCCCGGTCCGTCCATCTGACCCACGACCATGAGCCGGGCTCGACGCGACGTCGAGCCCGGCTTTCGTGGTTCGAAGTCGCTCGATCGGTCGAGAAGTCCTGCGAGCCTCGATGATTCGGTAGCGGTTCGGTCCTCAGGGGCGTCGGGGCTGGCCGGTGAGTACTCGGCATAGGGTTGCCCGATGCAGACGGTTCCGATTCAGATGCCCGACGGTTCGACGGTGCCGGTCTCACTGTTCCCCGGTGAAGGCCGCGACGATGCACCCGTCATCGTCGTTCTTCCCGGCCTCGGCATTCCCGGTGGTTACTACCGACTGTTCGCCGAAGCGCTCGTCGCGCGCGGTTTCCACGCCGCGATCGGTGACCTGCGCGGCCAGGGAGACAGTGTGCCCAAGCCGAGTTCGGCGAGTCGGTACGGGTATCAGGAGCTGGTGTCGGTCGACTTACCGGCGATCTTCGAGGTGGTTCGCGAGCAGTTCCCGGAGGCGACGCCGTACTTGCTCGGGCACAGCATGGGTGGGCAGCTCGGCTCGATGTACGCCGCGCGCATCAGGGGCAGGCTCGGCGGATTGATCCTGGTGGCGTCGGGCTCGCCGTACCACCGCGGTTTCGGTACGACCCGCGGTGTACCGCTGTACGTGGGCGCGGCGGCGATGGCGATCACCAGCAACATCGCCGGGTTCTGGCCGGGGGATCGCATCGGCATCGGCGGATTCGGTCGGCAGTCGCGGGTTCTGATCGACGATTGGTCCCGGTTCGCGCGCAGTGGCTCGATCGAGCCGGCTGGGGCCGACATGGACTACGAGGAACGGATGGGCCGTCTGACGCTGCCGGTGCTGGCGGTGACCATCGAGGGCGACGACCTCGCGCCTCGCGGCTCGATGGACAACCTCGTACGCAAGCTCGCCCGTGCCGATGTCACCTCGGTACACGTCGACGAGCCGCTCGGGCACAACGGTTGGATCCGTAACCCCACGGCGGTCGCCGACCTCGTTGCGGAGTGGATGCACAGGTAATTCGCACGAACTAACTTTTGGTCGTTTCACACGCTATTCGTCATTTCTACCTACTTTCGGTTCGTTTTGGTGTAAGAAGTTTTTGAACCAGCAATTGTTCGACGACGATAGTGAGCACGACTATGAACGGCCAGGGGGATTCGGTAGGTCGAATCGGTGGTGGGGAGCGGTGTCGCCGATCGCGTGCGCTGTGCAGAGTCGTCGTCCTGTGTGTGGTGGCATGCGTCGCAGCAGTAGCGCACCCACTCGCCTCCGCGGCCCCGGCCGACTCGGTGGCCGGTCCGACGGAGTCGTACGTGGTGCGCACCGAGGTGGCCGACGACACCGCGATGACCGCGTTCGTCCACTCCGCCGCGATGAACCGAACGATCCCACTCAAGATCCTGCGATCTCCCGATCGGACGACTCCGAGCCCCACTCTGTACCTGCTCAACGGCGCGGGCGGCGGACTCGACGGAATGGACTGGTACACCCAGACCGACGTCGTGGCGTTCTTCGCCGACAAGAACGTCAACGTGGTGACTCCCGTCGGCGGGGCCTACTCCTACTACACGGACTGGCAGCAGGACGATCCGAGGCTCGGACGCAACCAGTGGGAAACGTTCCTCACGGCCGAACTGCCGCCGCTCGTCGACGATCTGTTGGATACCAACGGCCGCAACGCGATTGCAGGTATCTCGATGGCCGCGACCTCGGTCCTGAACCTCGCCGCGCACCACCAGGGGCTGTATCGAGCCGTCGGTTCCTACAGTGGATGCGCGTCGACCACCGACCCGTTGGGGCGGGCATACGTCAAGACCGTCGTGTCCATGGCGCTCGGCGCGAACGTGACGAACATGTGGGGGCTGGACGACCACCAGGACTGGGTACGCAACGATGCGGTGGTCAACGCCGAAAAGCTGCGTGGCACAGCGCTGTACATCTCCAACGGTAGCGGACTGGCCGGGGCATCGGACACCCTCGACGGCACCAATCCCAACGGGCCCGGCTTCGTGTTGCTCAACCAGATGGTCGTGGGCGGTGCCATCGAGGTGGCGACCGGAGACTGCACACGGAGGCTGAAGACGGCCCTCGAACAGCTCGACATCCCGGCCCACTTCGAGTTGCGTGAGCGCGGCACCCACTCGTGGGGCTACTGGCAGGACGACCTGCACGATTCCTGGCCGATGTTCGAGGACGCGCTCGCCGGCTGAGAATCAGCTGCGAGCGAGGTGCCGCCACAGAAATTCGTAGGTCAACGCCGTCTTGAACGCCAACTGCGCATTGTCCGACGCCCCGCCGTGCCCACCTTCGATGTTCTCGTAGTAGCTCACGTCCTGACCGAGTTCGGCCAACCGAGCGGCCATCTTGCGTGCGTGTCCCGGATGGACGCGATCGTCGCGGGTGGACGTGGCGATCAGAATCGGCGGATACGGACGCTCGGATGCAGCGACGACGTTCTGGTACGGGGAGTACTGCGAGATGAACTCCCACTCGTCCGGGTCGTCGGGGTTGCCGTACTCGGCCACCCAGGACGCGCCCGCGAGCAGCAGATGGTACCGCTTCATGTCCAGCAGTGGGACCTGACATACCAACGCGCCGAACAGTTCCGGGTACTTCGTCACCATGATGCCCATCAGCAGGCCGCCGTTGCTGCCGCCCTGAGCGGCCAACTGTTCGGTGGTGGTGATGCCTCGGGTGACGAGGTCGCGTGCGACAGCGGCGAAGTCCTCGTGCACCAGATGGCGTCCGGCACGCAGTACCTGGGTGTGCCACGACGGCCCGTACTCGCCGCCGCCGCGGATGTTGGCGACGACGTAGGTGCCACCACGTTCGAGCCACGCGCGTCCGGTTGCACCGCTGTAGCCGGGTGTCATCGAGATCTCGAAGCCGCCGTAACCGTAGAGCAACGTCGGTCCGGGTCCGGAATCCGCGCGTCGGACGACGAAGTACGGGATGTCGGTACCGTCGTCGGACCGGGCGAAGAACTGCTCCACCGTCAGGCCGTCGGCGTCGAAGAACGCCGGAGCCTGTTTGAGGACTTCGAGCTCGCCGCCCACCGTGCCCACCAGCAGTGTCGCCGGTGTCAGGTAGCCGGACGACGAGAGGAAGTACTCGTCACCGTTCTCCTCGGCGTCGGTGCCGACGATCTCGGTGGACGTCAGGTCCGACAGCCCGTCGATCGTGCTGACGTCCCACTCGTTCGCGCCGGGGGTCAGCACGTGCAATTTCGTCCGTACGTCCTGCAGCGTCACCAGCAGCAGGTGATTCTCGGTCCACGCGTACTGGTGCAGTGACGTGTGCGCGTCCGGGGCGAAGAGGACCGTGAGAGCGATTGTGCCGGAGACGAACTCGTCGAAATCCGTAGCGAGCAGCGCGCCGGCCGGATAGGTTCGGTCGCCGACCGTCCACGGCGTCATCGTGCGGATCAGCAACCAGTTCTCGTGCACCGAGGTCGACGCGTCGGTCGGCGTCGCGATCCGGGTCAGGGCAGAACCGTCCAACACGTAGGTCTCGGAGTTGTAGAAGTCGGTGGCACGCTGGACGAAGTCGCGCTCGAAGCCGGGGGTCCGGTCGTGCCAGGCGGAGATCGAGATGTCCTGTGCTGCACCCTCGTACACGGTCTCGGCGTCGGCGAGTGGGGTGCCGCGATGCCACCGCTTGGTGATACGCGGATAGCCCGATTCGGTCAGCGAACCGGGCCCGAAATCCGTTCCTACGAAGACGGTGTCGGCGTCGATCCAACCGATGTCGGTCTTGGCCTCCGGTAGCGCGAATCCGCCGTCCTCCGGGGCGCGAAAGGTGCGGGAGTCGAGATCGAACTCACGGACCACCGTCGCGTCGGCCCCGCCGCGGGAGAGCGTCACCAGTGCCAGTCGTTGATCGGGACGCAGCACCTGCGCGCCACCCCACACCCAGTTCTCGTCCTCGCTGCCGGCCAGCGCATCGAGATCGAGCAGCACGTCCCACACCGGATTCTCGGTTCGGTACTCGTCCATCGTCGTTCGACGCCACAGGCCGCGGACGTGTTCGGCGTCGCGCCAGAAGTTGTACAGGTACTGCCCACGACGACGGGCGTACGGAATGCGGGCGTCGGTGTCGAGTACCTCGCGGATGCGGGACTCGGTGGCATCGAACTCGTCTCCGGCCAGTTCCTCGACGGTCACCCCGTTGCGGGTGCGAACCCAATCGAGGGCCTCCTCGCCGGTGACGTCTTCGAGCCAGAGGTACGGGTCGTCCGAGATTGCCATTCCACAGTTCTAGCAGCAGATGCGCCGTCGGGTCGGTCGGCGCTCGCGTGGCTACCGGCTGGTAACGAAGACCAGGTCGAGACAGCGTCGGAGGTCACGACTACGCTGGGGACTCGTGACCTCACACTATGACGTCGTTGTCCTCGGAGCCGGTCCCGGTGGGTACGTCGCTGCTATCCGCGCGGCACAACTCGGACTCAGCACTGCCATCATCGAGAAGAAGTACTGGGGCGGTGTGTGCCTGAACGTGGGCTGCATCCCCTCGAAGGCACTTCTCCGTAACGCCGAGCTGGCGCACCTCTTCACCAAAGAGGCGAAGCTGTTCGGTATTTCGGGTGAAGCGTCCTTCGACTTCGGCGCAGCGTTCGATCGCAGCCGCAAGGTCGCCGACGGCCGCGTCAAGGGCATTCACTTCCTGATGAAGAAGAACAAGATCCCCGAGTACGACGGCAAGGGCACGTTCACCGATGCCAACACCATCGAGGTCGAGCTGACCAAGGGTGGCACCGAGACGATCACGTTCGACAACGCGATCATCGCGACCGGCAGCACCACCAAGCTGCTCCCGGGAACCGAGCTGAGCAAGAACGTCGTCACGTACGAAGAGCAGATCATGACCAAGGATCTGCCGGGTTCGATCCTCATCGTCGGTGCCGGTGCGATCGGCATGGAGTTCGGGTACGTGCTCAAGAACTACGGCGTCGACGTCACCATCGTCGAGTTCCTCGATCGTGCGCTGCCCAACGAGGACAAGGACGTCTCGAAGGAAATCGAGAAGCAGTACAAGAAGCTCGGCGTCAAGGTCATCACCGGTGCGGGCGTGCAGAGCATCGACGACGACGGCTCCAAGGTCACCGTCGCGATCAAGCACAACAAGTCCGGTGAGAGCGAGACCTTCACCGTCGACAAGGTGATGCAGTCCGTCGGATTCGCGCCCCGCGTCGAAGGATTCGGCCTCGAGAAGACCGGCGTGGAGCTCACCGATCGCGGTGCCATCGGCATCACCAACACGATGCAGACCAACGTGCCGCACATCTACGCCATCGGCGACGTCACGGCCAAGCTCCAGCTGGCCCACGTGGCCGAGGCGCAGGCTGTCGTTGCTGCCGAAACCATCGGCGGCGCAGAGACATTGCCGATCGACGACTACCGCATGATGCCGCGTGCGACGTTCTGCCAGCCGCAGGTCGCGAGCTTCGGCCTCACCGAGGACCAGGCCCGCGAAGAGGCTCAGGCCCGCGGTTCCGACATCAAGGTCGCGAACTTCCCGTTCGCCGCCAACGGCAAGGCACACGGACTGGGCGACGCCACCGGCTTCGTCAAGCTCATCGCCGACACCGAGCACGGCGAACTGCTCGGCGGACACCTCATCGGACCGGACGTGTCCGAGCTGCTTCCCGAGCTGACCCTGGCCCAGAAGTGGGACCTCACGGTCAACGAGCTCGCCCGCAACGTCCACACGCACCCGACGCTGTCGGAGGCACTGCAGGAAGCGATCCACGGCCTCGCGGGCCACATGATCAACTTCTGATCCCTGCCCTACGACGACAACGGCGGCGACCACTTCGGTGGTCGCCGCCGTTGTCGTCGGTGCCCCTCGGCCCGGTCGCTTTTCGGAACCTTCACGCGGCCCGGCGAAGTCTGTGACTTGTCATAGCTCGGTAAGTGAAGAAAACGTCACTTGGTCGACGGTCGGCTGGTAATTTCCGTTCCTGCGCGGGGGAGTCGCACTGAACAGAAAGCCGGGGGGTGGGGAATTGTCGTCGCCGACATCGACGCTCGCACGCGTCAGCGACGGAGTTGCCAGTGGATTCCGGACGTTCGGGCGAACTCTGGAGCTGGGTGTACTGGCCTTCGTCCACCTCGTCCGCGACATACTCACACTGCGACATCCGTGGCGCGACACCATCGATCAGGCCTGGTTCGTCGTCACCGTCACGGTGGTGCCGGCAATACTGGTGTCCATTCCGTTCGGCGTCATCGTGTCCGTTCAGGTCGGCAGCCTCACCGATCAGATCGGTGCGACGTCCATCGCCGGAGCCGCGGGTGGCCTCGGGGTCATCCGCCAGGGCGCACCGATCGTCGCGGCACTGCTGTTGGGCGGTGCGGCAGGCGCGGCAGTGGCAGCCGATCTGGGTGCGCGCACCATCCGGGACGAGATCGACGCGATGTCGACCATGGGAATCGACCCGGTTCGCCGGCTGGTCACACCACGGCTGGCGGCCATCCTCCTGGTGGCACCGTTCCTGTGCATCCTCATCATCTTCATGGGACTGGCCGCGGGCTATGCGATCAACGTCGGTTTTCAGAGTGGGACGCCCGGTAGCTACATCAGCTCGTTCGCGTCCTTCGCCTCGGTGACAGATCTGGTCGTCGCGCTGGTGAAGACCGAGATATTCGGGGTCATCGTCATCATCGTGGCCTGCCAGCGAGGGTTGTCCGCCGCACACGGACCGCGCGGGGTAGCCAACGCGGTCAACGCGTCCGTCGTGCTCGGTGTGGTGTCCGCATTCACCGTCAACGTCGTGATCACGCAGTTGGTTGCGATGTTCATGCCGCAGAAGTTGGGCTGAGATGGCAACTCCTTCGCGGTACACCGTGCACGGCACCGCTCACCTCACCCGTGGTGCGAGATACCTCGGGCGCAGGCCGTTCGACGTACTCGAAATGCTGGGCCATCAACTGACGTTCTGCGTCAAGGTTCTCGCCGCGATACCCCATACGGTCCGCTCCTATCGGCGTCAGATGCTGCTCATCCTCAGCGACATCACCTGGGGCAGTGGCAAATTGATCGTCGGTGGCGGAACCGTGTCGGTGCTGGTCGTGCTGGGGGTCGCGGTGGGTGCGTCCGTCGGGATCGAAGGGTTCAATTCCCTCGGCATGGTGGGGATGGAGCCGTTGACCGGTTTCATCTCGGCGTACGCCAGCACTCGGGAACTGGCCCCGATGATCGCGGCCATCGGATTCGCGACGCAGGCGGGATGCAGGATGACCGCCGAGATCGGTGCGATGCGTATCTCGGAAGAGATCGACGCCCTCGAAGCTCAGGGGATTCAGTCGATGCCCTTCGTCGTCACCACCAGGGTGATCGCGGGAATCGTCACGATCGTGCCGCTCTACCTGCTGACCCTCATTCTGAGCTACCTGTCGTGTGCGGTGGTGGTTCGCGTTGTCGGCGGACAGTCCTCGGGCACCTACGACCACTACTTCAGTGCCTTCCTGCAGCCGGTCGACGTGCTGTTCTCACTCCTGAAGGCCGCGGTGTTCGTCGTGACGATCATCCTGATCCACGGCTATCAGGGGTACTACGCCTCGGGCGGCCCGGAGGGAGTCGGGCGCGCCTCGGGCCGCGCCATCAGGGCCAGCCTCGTTGCCGTGGTGGTACTGGACATGATCATGACGCTGGTCCTGTGGGGATTCGACTCGGGCATAAGGATTTCGGGGTAGAGATGGCAGTTTTCGACGATCTGACGGGACGATCGGCCGGGCCGGCCACGCTACGCCTGCGAGGGCTGGCGGTGGCCGTTGCCTTGGCAGTGTTCGCAGGCGGCCTCACCGCCTACGCACGCGGGGCCTTCGATTCGCCCTTCGAGCTGACGCTCGATGCAGCATCGGTGGGGGACGGTCTGACGCCCGGGTCGGAGGTGAAGTTCCGTGGTCTGTCCATCGGCACGGTCGACAACATCGAGACCGTCGGCTTCGGACGGCAGCGGCTGCAACTGGAGATCGATCCGAGCCAGGCGGGCGAGCTCACCGACACCATGCAGGCTCAATTCTCGTCGTCGAACGTATTCGGTTCCACTGCAATAGAACTGGTCTCCGATGGCACGGGGGCACCCCTGGCCGACAACTCGACCCTCGAAGTGTCGAAAGACCTGCGAGGCGCAACGGTGACCGGAGTCTTCCGGCGAGTCGCCGACCTCACCGAGGTTCTCGACACCGAACAGGTGGACCACCTCCTGGACCTCATCGCGAACACCTCCGTCGAGATGAGTCGAAACCTGAAGCCGTACTTCGACACTGCTCAGATGATGGCGAACAACCAGATCGACCCGCTGGCCTGGAAGCTGCATCGCGGTGCCGAACTGGGCGAAGGAATCGGCAACCTGGTTCCGCCCTTGCTCGATCTGGTGGTGGGAGTGGTGGACAAGAGCGTGTACGTCGAGGCACCCGCCGACCGAGCGCGAACCATCGCCGCCAACAACGGTCTGAGCGATCAGTTGATGATTCCGGTGGGCGACTTGCTGAAGGCGAACAATCCGAACCTGTCGAAGCTGCTGTCCACGGTGCTGGACCTGCTGGTGCCCATCACCGCGTCGATCGGCACATTGGCGCCCAGCTACGACCGAGTGCCGCAGGTGCTCGACGGTATCTCCGACGCATTTCCCGTCGTCGACGGGAAGCCTCAGCTGCAACTCGACCTGATAGTCGAAACCATGCCCAATCTGGCCGGAGCCGTTGCCGCACACGAGGAGGCGAACGGATGAAGAAGGTAGCGGGCCCCGCGGTCAAACTGCTCGTCTTCTTCACGGTGACCGCGGTGTGTGCGGTGATCATCGTCGCTGCTCTTCGCACCCCGGTCGGCGGACCGCTGTCGTCCTACGGCGCGGAGTTCGACGACGTGTCGGGTTTGTACGTGGGCGACGACGTGCGCATGTCCGGGGTGCAGATCGGCAAGGTGTCGTCGGTCGAACTCGACGGTGCCCTCGCGCGGGTCGAGTTCGAGATCGAAGACCGACGGCCGATTTTCGCCAACACCCAGGCTGCGGTTCGGTACCAGAATCTTCTGGGGCAGCGGTACGTCGAACTCGTGCAGAAGGATTCGGCGACCGGAGCCCCGTTGGCGGTCGGGGCGACCATCTCCAAGGATCGAACGATCCCGTCCTTCGACATCTCCAAGCTGTTCAACGGCTTCGAGCCGATCTTCGACACCCTCGACACCGCACAGCTCAATCAGTTCACCGAGAACATTCTCCGGATGGTTCAGGGTGACGGGTCCGGACTCGGTCCGGTCCTGCGCGACGTGGATCGCATCACCCAATTCGCAGTACAGCGTGAATCGATCATCGGGCTCCTGATCGAGAACCTCGGCCAGATCTCGGACTCGATCGGTGGCCAATCCGCGTCGGTCGCAGACCTTCTCGAACAACTGCACGGTCTGGTCTCCAAGCTCAGCACCCAGATGGACGGCGTGCTCGCGTCGCTGGATCAGGCCAATTACGGGCTGCGACCGTTCGTGGGGCTGATGGAGGGCCTCGAGCGGGCGTACGACAACAGCTACGCGCCGGTCGACGGGGCACTGCGTCGAATGCTTCCGCAGACCGAACAGGTGACCGAGATGTTGGCACTCGCGCCGGGATTGTTGACCGGACTCAATGCGAGCATTCCGGACCCGGGCGCACAGACGTACTCCTGCAGTCGCGGACAGCAGGATATCCCTGGGATCGGGCAGATCGTGCTCGGCGGACAGAATTTGGTGGTGTGCCGATGAGCCGCGTACTACGCAAGGGCGTTCGTGACGAGCAATCGGAGAACAAAGCGCACTTCTTCTGGGGCGCGGTCGGTGTCGCGGCCTCTCTGGTCCTGCTCCTGATCGCGGCGGCGTTGTACACGATTCCGTTCGGCGAGCGGACCTACACCGCGGAGTTCGGCTCGGCAGCCGGGGTGAAGCCGGGCGACGAAGTGAGGATCGCCGGTATCGCGGTCGGGTCGGTGCGTTCGGTCGAGCTGGCCGGTGCGCATGTCGATGTCCAATTCAGTGTCAGCTCCGATGTTTTCGTCGGCGATGCGTCTACCGTCACGGTGAAGTTGTTGACACCGATCGGCGGTCACTACGTGATGCTCACCTCGCACGGTGACGGCGAGCTCGGCTCGGCACCGATTCCGCCGGAGCGGGTCGAGCTGCCCTACGAACTGTCCGACGCGATCGAGTCGGCAACACCGCTGGTTCGCGACATCGACGGTTCGACGCTGCGGGAGACCGTGGCCGAGTTGGACAAGGCCGTCACCGAACAGCCGCAGTCCACTCGCGCGATCGTGGACAACCTGTCTTCGCTCACCGATACGCTCGCGACGCGGTCCGATCAACTCGAGCGCGGGCTCGTGGTATCCGACGAGTACGTCGGGGCATTGGCCGCCGATCGGGTCATGCTCACCGAACTCGTACGCGAGCTCGGCACCCTGACCAAAGGATTCGGCGACAAGCGCGTCGAGGTTGTCAGTGCTTTCGACCTGCTCGGGAGAATGTTCGAGCTCTTCCACCGTCCCGTGGTCGCATTCGAGAAGGGGCTCGAGCCGTCGATCGTCCAGCTAGAGGAGATCACGCAGAAGCTCTTCGCACAGTTGGGTGACGTGGACGGGGCGATCACGACCATGAAGGAAAGCTCGGACGGTCTCGCCACTCTGATCGGCGGCGGGCAGGGGCCCGTGATCGACCAGTCGCAGGACACGGTCGTCGGTGTCGGCGTGTGTATTCCGTTGCCGGGGAGGGTGTGCTGATGAGACGCAGATCGGTACGCATCGCCGTGGCGGCAGCAGTCGTCGTCACGCTCGTCGGTTCGGTTGCGTCCGCCACATCGGTCATCGACCCCGGTGCGGGCAACTCCTCGCTGTGTGCCGAGTTCACCGACACGGTCGGGTTGTACGAGGGTAATTCGGTCATGATGCTCGGTGTGGTCGTCGGAACGGTGACACGCATCGAGAACACCGACACCGCGGTGGTGGTCACCATGGATATCGACGACAGCCTCAGGCTGCCCGCCGAGGTGGGGGCCGTGACACTGTCGAATTCGATCGTCACCGACCGGCACGTGGAATTCACGCAGCCCTACATCGACGGTCCCGAGTTCGACCGGCCGAGTTGTATTCCGTTGGATCGCACCAGAACTCCACTGGGAATCAGCGACACACTCGACGCCGTGTCGGGCCTGGCGTCCGATCTGCTCGGTCCGGCCGACGCCGAGGGCAACCACGACGAGATCCTCGGCGACACCTTGCGTTCGGCCGACGATTCGCTCCGCGGCTCCGGCACCCAGCTCAACGACAGCCTTCGGCAACTGGCGCAGCTGGTCGGCGATCCTGCCGACAAGGACACCACCGTGCGGCGTCTGATCGACAACCTCGACGGCCTGATCGACACGTTCGTGGTGAGCTGGCCCGAGGTGGCGAAGCTGCTCGACAATCTGAAGCGGGGGATGATCACGCTGTCGGAGTTCACCCAGTCCTTCGGCACCACGGTCGCTTTGACCACCGAGTTCATTCCGCCGCTGGCGCGCAACGTCGCGAAGTACGACGAGAAGGTCTACGCATTTCTCGACCAAGCGGTGCCGGTGGTCGACGTACTGCTCGGACGGGTGGGCGATATCAAGGACATCCTGGCGCAGGTGCCGACCGTAGGCGAGAACTTGATGACGATGTACGACAACGATTCCAGGAGCGGTCGGGTGATCTACCACCCGCCGCAGTTCGAGATCGACACCAATTCTCCCAACGAGGTCTGCGCTCTGCTCAACAAGTACAGACCGACGTGCTCGGCGGACCAGCAACGAGGCGATGTCATCGATGTCGGTCTGGTGCAGCTGATACTGGGTTCGGCGGGATGGCGATGAGGCGCGCGATCACCGGGTTGTGCTGTGTCGCCCTGCTGTCGGGGTGCAGCGTCGACCCGGCCGACCTGCCGATTCCCGGCAGCTACGTGGCAGGCGACAAGTACTCCCTGCGAATCGAATTCGCGAGCGTGCTCAATCTTCCGGAAAAAGCGAAGGTGATCGTCGAAGGCGTCGACGCTGGCGTCCTCGACACCGTCGAGTTGGTGGGGTCGACCGCCGTGGCAACGGTGGACCTGTCCACCGATGTGCAGCTGCCGTCCGACACCGTCGCCGAGCTTCGGCAGTCGTCGATTCTGGGCGAGATCTACATCTCGCTGCAGCCGCCGGAGGATTCGACTCGCGCCGGAGGGGGCGACGCCGGGCCGTACCTTCGAGACGGCGATGTCATTCCGGCCGAACGTACGGTTCCGGCCGACAACGTCGAGGACGTGCTGCGAGGAGTGTCGAATCTGGTGACCGGTGGTCACTACGTTCAGCTGCAGGAGGCGGTGAACAACGTCAACGCCGCGATTCCTCCCGATCCGGCGGAGATCGACAAGGTCAACAACGCGGCGCGGATCGCACTGACCGACATCGGCGACAACACCCCCGAGATCGATCGAATCCTCGGAGCGGCGGAGAAGGTGTCGAACACCGTCGTGACACAGCGAGACGGCGTCGAACGCGTCCTCGAACTCGGTCCGAGACGATCGGACGGACTGGCCGAGGTGCTGTTCAGCGTCGTCCACATGATCTTCACGCTGGGGTACATGTCGCAGAACATCGGTGACGTCCTCGCCGGTCCGTACCCGGAACTCGCGGGCGCGGTCGAGACGATCTCACCGGCACTGATCGCGATCGCCAATTCCGACTCCTCGGTACCGATGAACATGGAGAAGGCGAACACCCTGTTGCGCGAGCGGTTGATTCCCTACTTCGAGTCGACACCGAACATCGCAGTGCGCTCGGTCTCGACCGATGGCGGAGCCGGTGCACTGGCGGACGACATGATCGGGATCCTGCGCGGGATAGGAATCGTGCGATGAGGCCGGGCACAGTCGTTTCACTCCTCGCATTGATGGCCATGACGGTTGTCGGTGTCGTCTACCTGACGGTCGGCGTCCTGGACATGAACCCCACGCGGAGTGCCAACCGCGTTGTGGTGCACATGGATACGTCGGGCGGTTTGATGGACACCTCGCAGGTGACCTCGCGCGGAATCCACGTCGGTCGGGTCGAGCGCATCGCGGTGGTGCCGGGCGGGCTCGACGTCACTCTCGCCCTCGACGCCGATCATCGAATTCCCGCGGACTCGGAGGTGGTCGTCGCGAATCTGTCCGCTGCCGGGGAGCACTACCTGGATCTGCGCCCGCGAGGAACCGGGGGCCCCGACCTGACGGACGGGGACGAGATCGGCAACGAGCAGGTCCGCGCGTCGATCACCGTCAGCGAGGCGCTGAGTCTCGGTGATTCCCTTGCCGCACAGCTCGATACGAATGCAGTGAAGGGGCTGACCGAGACCGCGTCGGCAGCGGTCGACGGTCGCGAAGGCGATGTCGATCGCCTGGTGGAGGCCTTCCGATATCTGTCGGCGACGCTGCGCGACAAGAGCGGAGAGATTCGAAGGCTCTACGACAACGCTCAACAGGGCGGACGCAACGCCTACGGTTACGGCCCGGTCATGACCGACGCCGCGCCGTGGGTCGGTGCGACGGGTTCGGGTGTGGCCAATCTGCTCGAGGGCTTCAACGACTACTCGTACGTCGGCGCGGACGTCTGGGACGATCCACTCGGCAAGATCGGCCCGAAGATAGATCAGTATCTGACGCCCCTCTCACCCGACCTTGCCCTCATCGCAACGCTTCTCAAGCCGTACACCGCGCCCATCAAGCCGATGCGGGTGGACGCCGGTTCCATCGTCGACATGTTGCAGGCCGTCTTCCCTCCGGGCGGACCGGCCAAGCTGTCCGTCCAGATTCCGAACTGATTGGAGTGACCCCCTCATGGTCGAAGTAGATGCATCCGAAAAGAAGGCAGCAGTGCCCGAGGACAAGACTGCGACTGCGCCCGAGAACCCCGAGCGGCGACGCCGTATCCGGTGGTCCGTCGTGGGTGCGGCGGTACCGGGGGTAGTGCTGGCAGTGGTGTTCGGCGTGCTGTGGCATTCTGCGGCAGGCGATCTGGCAGCCGAACGTGCACTTGAGCAGGACCGGCAGATGGCGCTGAACACGGCCACCGAGTACACCGCACGGTCGTTGACGTACGACTACCGCAACCTCGACGCCTTCTTCGAAGGAGTCGACCAGGGCGCGTCGCAGTCACTGCAGGACAGGTACGACGGTGTCCGGGAAGCACTCACCGCGATCATGAACGAGTCCCAGGTGGTGGCGACCGGTGAGGTTCTTTCGGCGGCAATCGATTCCGAATCCGGTGGAGAGTACAAGGTGGCGGTGTTCGCCCAGCAGACGACACAGAACGTACAGCAGCCCGACCCCGGCAACGTTCCCAATCTCCTGCTGGTGACGGTCACCGACCAGGACGGTCAGTGGATCGTCAGCGACTACGGTCCCAAGACCTAGATCCGCTCCGTTGCGCGGGCATTGGTAGCGCTGACGAACTGCGCGAGGCCGCGCACTTCCTGCTCGATCTCGGTCAGTCCCGATGCCTCGAACACGTCGACGAACAGGTTCTTCGGGAACATCCTCACACCCGCCAGGCCCGTTCCGAAGCCGATGACGGTGCTGGACGAGCTGATTCGCGTCGTGCGCCCGGGTGGACGCATCGCAATCATGACCAGCTGCGAGCCTCATCCGGCACCGCTGGGTACCG
>NZ_NOZF01000014.1:0-31214 GCF_002258565.1 Rhodococcus sp. 05-2254-6 | reverse complement strand
CTCGATCTCGGTCAGTCCCGATGCCTCGAACACGTCGACGAACAGGTTCTTCGGGAACATCCTCACACCCGCCAGGCCCGTTCCGAAGCCGACGACGGTACCCAGCGGTGCCGGATGAGGCTCGCAGCTGGTCATGATTGCGATGCGTCCACCCGGGCGCACGACGCGAATCAGCTCGTCCAGCACCGTCATCGGCTGCGGAACGAGATACAGAGCGGCGTAGCAGCACACGGCGTCGAACGCGCCGTCGGCATAGGGCAGTCGGGCGGCATCTCCCCGCACGTACGCCGCGCGGGGGCCGCGGTTGTCTCGCACCGCGCGGGCGATCATCGCCTCGGAGATGTCGAATCCGACGGCGAGCCCATCACCGGTGAGAGCCTCCGAGAGGAACCTGGTGAAGTTGCCCGGGCCGCACGCGACATCGAGTACCCGTTGCGGGCCGTTCAATCGAAGGTCGGCAACGGCTTTCGCACGTTCGGCCGACATGGACATGCCGGCGACGCCCATCATCGATACACCGAACGGGCGCCACACCTTCTCGTAGATCGCCGCCACCACGCGGTTGTTCATCGCGATGCTGGCCGGCGACGGATTCGGTGCGGGCACGTTCGGTAAGAGTTCGACGTACCCGCCGTCGGTGCGCGCCAGCCCCCGCAGCACCTCGGGCTCGATCATCTCGAGTGCGCGGTGCAATGCGGTCTCGGCAGAGTCGATCATGGTCGCGGAGGCCGGTCGCCGTAGTCCCGCTCCACTCGCAGAACGCCGAGAGTGGTTGCCAGGCCATCGTATTGAGTGACCAGCAGGACGAATTCGATGAGTCGTCGCTCGTCGAACTGGGTGGCGAGTTGGTTCCAGGTCGCGTCGGAGAGGATTTTGGTGGCGATGAGTTCGTCGACCGCAGAGAGGATGGTCCGATACCGCGTCGACAGTCCCGGTGCGTCCGGTCCGGTCTTGATCAGCTCGAGCAGATCCCGGTCGATGCCCGCCCGCTTGCCCAGCCGGATGTGATGGTCCATCTCGTACGCGGAATCGCGCAGGTGCGCCACGCGCAGGATCACCATTTCGGTTTCCTTGCGTGAGATCTTCCCGCCGGGCATCAGGTGGCCGCTGTAGAACAGCCATGCCCGATACAGCCCACCGGTGCGCCCGAGGGTGGTGAACAAGTGCGGATTGGGCACCCCCGCACCCTTGGCGATCACCTTGCAGATGACCCAGTTGATGGGCCCGAGGGTTCTGGCGGTACCGGACGGAATGCGTGGTGTGGTCACAGCCACACCGTACCGACTGCCCGGCCGGACGTCACCGGGACGAAGAAGGCTAGGCTACCCTTCTTGTCATCCAGCACAAACTTTCCTCGGAGGACCCTTGACGAAGTCCCATGCCCGCATCACGGCCCTCGCGCTCACCATCGCCGCCCTCGGAGTGACTGCGACGGCGTGCTCGTCCACCGACGCCGCCCCCGACAGCGCAGGCAGCGCCACGAGATCGATCGAGACCGTCCGGGGAACGGTCGACGTGCCCGAGACCCCGCTGCGCATCGTCACCCTGGAGCCGGTCGAGCTCGACACCACCGTCGCCCTCGGCGTAATGCCCGTCGGCACCGCCGTGCTCAGCGAGACGAGCGGCGTGCCGTCGTACCTCGGTACCGAAGCGGCGAACATCGCGACCGTCGGTACGGTTGCCGAACCGACCATCGAGGACATCGCGGCCCTACAACCAGATCTGATCCTGGGCACGGAGACTCGACACGCCGAGTACTACGACCAACTCTCCGCCATTGCACCGACGGTGTTCATGGCATCCCAGTCCGATCCGTGGCGCGAGAACGTCAGGTTCGTCGGGCGCACTCTCGGCAAGGAGAACGACGCCGAGGAACTGCTCACCGACTACGACGACCGGTGTGCCGAGATCGCCGAGGAATTCGACACTGCCGGGCAGACGGCACAACTCATCAGGCCGCGCAACGGTGAGCTGACCCTGTACGGGCCGTCGTCGTTCGCCGGGAGCACCCTCGAATGTGCAGGCTTCACCACTCCGCCGCGGCCGGAATGGGCGGACGAGATCTCGGTCGACCTCTCGCCCGAGCTGGCGGCTCAGGCGGCAGCGGATCTGATCGTCGTCACCGCCGCCGACCCGTCGGACCCCGCGGCGATTCCGGCGTCGATCACCGCCAACGCAGCGATCCTGCCGAACCCGCACGCGGTGGACATGTCGTACTGGATCACCGGGGTCGGGCCCATGGGTGGGCAGACCGTGCTCGACGACATCGATCGGATTCTCTCGGACTAGTTGGGTCGTTCCGCAGGCTCCACTCCTGGCGGGTCGCGCCTGACGCATCAGATACGGACCGCGCCGGCCAGCGCCGCCGCCTGCTGCGCCCGCGCGACCACTCGATCGCGTGATGAATCGATATGGGCGAGTAGCAGTTCCAGTGCCGAGTCCAGGGTCCCGGCGAGCACGCGTTCGACGATGTCGATGTGTTGATCGATCGCCGAGACGACGGCTGCGGCGTCGAGTCCGCCGAGTATCCGAACCGGACGCACCTTGGCGTTCACGGTGCACAGCGCCTCGGTCAGAGCCGGATTACCCGACGCGGCCAGCAAGGTGACGTGAAAGTTCTCGTCCAGGGACACCAGATCGTCGGTGGTGCCGGGAGGGTCGTCCCGCAAACCGATCCAGGTGTCCAACAGGTTCGACAGCGACGCCCGGTCGACGGACTGGGATGTCGAGCGCGTGATGCCGCGAGCCTCGAGAGTGGCCCGTAGCTCGTACAGATCGGGCAGGTCGCTCAGTCGTGGACGATAGGCGTGCAGCCCGGCGTCATCGCGAGTGACGAGACCGTCGGCCTGCAATCTGGCCAAGGCTTCACGCACCGGAGTGCGCGAGACACCGTACAGCTCGGCGAGACGCTCCTCGCCGAGCCGTTCGGTGGAACTGATGGCACCGGAGATCAGATCCCGGCGCAGTGACGAATAGACCTTCTCGCGAAGGTCCCTGCGCGGCACGATGCGTCCGGTCAGATCGCCATGGCTGCGCGGACGTCTGCCTCGGACTCGGCTCCGCCCACGCCGGTGGACGTGATGCGGCCGGCCTCGAGGATGTAGTAGTTCTGCGCCGACTCCAGAGCGAAACCGATGTGCTGCTCCACCAACAACACTCCGAGACCGCCGCGTCGAGTGAGTTCGAGGACGGTGCGTTCGATCTCGGCGACCACCGACGGTTGGATGCCCTCGGTGGGCTCGTCCAGGATCAACATTCGCGGTTCGGTGATCAGGGCCCTCGCGATCGCCAGCTGCTGGCGCTGTCCACCCGAGAGCAATCCCGCTCTGCGACCGAGCAATTCCTTCAATGCCGGAAACAGATCGAGTGCCTCGTCGATCAGCGCCTTGCCGCGCTTGCGGCCGTCGGCGACCACCTGCAGGTTCTCGGCCGTCGTCAGCTGGCCGAACGACTGCTGACCCTGCGGCACATAGGCGAGCCCGCGAGCGACGCGGGCGCTGGGGCGCAACGCGCTCACGTCCTCGCCGTCGAACAGAACTTTGCCGGAATTGACCTTCAGCAAGCCGACCGCTGCCCGCAGCAGGGTGGTCTTGCCGGCACCGTTGTGTCCCATCACTGCGGCGACACCGTCGGCCGGAACCGTCAGCGACGCACCGTGAATGACTTCGCTGCGGCCGTAACCGGTACGTACATCGACCAGTTCAAGCATGACCGGCTCCCTCTTCTGCGATGTGATCGAGTTCCTCGCCCGCAGCCGCGGTGCCGAGGTACACCTCTTGGACCTTCGGATCGGCCTGTACCTCGGCCACTGTGCCCTCGGCCAGGACCCGTCCGGCTGCCAACACCGTCACCGAAGTGGCGAACATGCGCATGAAGTCCATGTCGTGCTCGACCACCACGACCGTCCGCTCACCGCCGATGCGCTGCAGCAGCTGGCCCGTTTCCTCGCGTTCCTCGTGACTCATGCCGGCGACCGGCTCGTCGAGCAGCAGCACGTCGGCGTTCTGCACCAACAGCATTCCGATCTCGAGCCACTGCTTCTGACCGTGCGCGAGAATTCCTGCCGGCTTGTCGCGCTCGGCCGTCAGGCCGATGGTCTCGAGTGCCTCCTCGATCTGCGGCAGCACCGATCCTCGACGACGCAACATTGTCAGCACCGACCGACCGGACCCGGCGGCGATGTCCAGGTTCTGCAATACCGTCAGATTCTCGAAGATGCTGGCGGTCTGGAAGGTTCGGCCGATGCCCAGGCGGGCGATCTGATGCACCTTCTTGCCGAGCAGTTCCACGCCGGATTTGGTGACCGAGCCGGTCGCCGGGACGAGGCCGGTGATGGCGTCGATCAGCGTGGTCTTGCCTGCGCCGTTGGGCCCGATGAGGAAACGCAGATCGCCCTGCATCAGCGTCAGATCGACGTTGGTGTTGGCCTTGAAACCGTCGAAACTGACTGTCAGGTCTCGGACTTCGAGGTACTGACTCGACATGCCGGCGTTGCCGCCGAACGTGGGTTGTGGACCTTCGACGTGGATCATCGCGTCAGTTCCTTCTCTGGCTCTTCGCTCGGTTCGGGTACCGCTTCGGCTTCCTTCTTTCGTTTTCGCAGCGCGAACAGTCCTGCGATACCGGCGGGGAAGAACCCGACGACCACCACGAACAACAGTCCCTGCGCGTACGTCCAGCCCGACGGGAACTGCTCGGACAGCGTGGTCTGAGCCCACGCGACGCCGAGCGCGCCGAGGACCGGACCGAGCAGGGTGGTACGACCGCCGATCGCGACACCGATGAGGAACGCGATGGACGGGACGATGCCGACGTCGTTGGGGGAGATGATGCCGACGATCGGAACGAACAGTGCGCCTGCGAGACCCGCGAAGAACGCCGCCGCCACGTAGGCCACGATCTTGACGTTGGCGGGGTCGTACCCG
This sequence comes from Rhodococcus sp. 05-2254-6, assembly GCF_002258565.1. Lineage (NCBI taxonomy): Bacteria > Bacillati > Actinomycetota > Actinomycetes > Mycobacteriales > Nocardiaceae > Rhodococcus > Rhodococcus sp. 05-2254-6. Next base: position 26,289 of record NZ_NOZF01000014.1, on the reverse strand, counting down.
AGGAACCGCACCCGCTCCTCCTGATCGCGTACCGCCACCAACAGTTCGCCGTAGCGCGAGTACATGAGCTGGCGGGTGATCGCGACGACGACGAGGAGTACGCCTGCAGCGATGAAGAACAGCATCTGCTTGTTGGCCGGGTCGTTGAGGTTGAACCCGAAAAAGGTGCGGAACCTGTTGAGGCCGTTGGATCCACCGGTGGTCTGCTGCCCGATGAGCAGAATCGCGAACGCGGCGGCCAGTGCCTGGCTGAGGATCGCGAAGTACGCGCCCTTGACCCGACGCTTGAACACGCCGAGACCGAGTACCAGCGCCACCAGGGCCGGCACGAACAGAATGCCCAGGATCGTGGTGATCGGCGAGGTGAACGGCACCCAGTACGAGGGCAGTTCACGAATTCCGGCGATCGACATGAAGTCCGGTACGTCGTCGCCGCGGAGATCGGCGTCGGAGATCTTCAGATGCATGGCCATGATGTAGGCACCGATACCGAAGAAGACACCCTGACCGAGGGTGAGCATTCCGCCTCGGCCCCAGGCCAATCCGATTCCGACGGCCACGATGGCGTAGCAGATGAACTTGCCCAGCAGGTTCAGCCGGAAGTCGCTGAGGACGGCCGGAGCGACTGCGAACAACAGAATCGCGGCGAGCGCGAATCCCAGTAGAGCGCCGCGCTTGGCGATGAACTCGCTCATACCAGGCTCCTTGTCTTGACGGCGAACAAGCCCTGCGGTCGGGCCTGCAGGAAGATCACGATGAGCACGAACACGATGACCTTGGCGATCGACGCCGTGGTGCTGTACTCGATGAACGAGTTGAGAATTCCCAGAGCGAAGGCCGCGATGACCGCGCCCTTGATCTGGCCGAGACCACCGACGACGACCACCAGGAAGGCGTCGATCAGATAGCTCTGTCCCACAGTGGAACTGGTGGAACCGATCAGGGTGAGTGCGACACCGGCGACGCCGGCGAGTCCGGAGCCGAGGAAGAACGTCGAGATGTCGGTCCTGCGGCTCGAGATGCCCGAGGTCTCTGCGAGATCGCGGTTCTGCACCACCGCGCGGATGCGTCGACCCATCGCGGTCTTCTTCAGCGCGATCGACAGCGCAACAACGGCGACGACCGCGAGGACGAGGATGAAGATTCTGGTCTTGGGCACCACGGCACCGAGGATGTCGACGCCGCCGGTCAGCCAACCCGGGGACACGACGTTGACCGCCGGTGCCCCGAAGATGTCGCGAGCGAGCTGCTGCAGGATGAGCCCGACGCCGAACGTGACGAGCAGGGTATCGAGTGGTCGGTGGTACATACGCTGAATCAGCGTGACCTCCAACAACACTCCCATGGCGCCGCCGACGAGGAAGCCGACGATCAGAGAGATGAACAGTGATGCGCCGCCGGTGGAGACGATCTGCTGCACCCCGTAGGCCGTGTACGAACCGGCCATGATGAACTCGCCGTGCGCCATGTTGATGACGCCCATCTGACCGAACGTCAGTGAGAGCCCGAGGGCGGCGAGCAAGAGAATGGATCCGATCGACAGGCCGGTGAACAACTGTCCGATCACGACGTCCATAGGGGAGCTCCTTCGGAGCATGTGAGTGGAACTTCGTAGCAGGCTACGAAGTTCCACTCACATGGGTGGTGGTCAGTTGAGGTCGGCGGCCCAGTCGTAGGTCTCCAGGAACGGGTCGGGTGCGATCGCCTCGGGCGACTCCCACACCGTGTAGATCAGTCCGTCGGCACGGATCTCACCGATGCGGGCGGTCTTGGAGATGTGGTGGTTGTCGCCGTCGATGACGACCTCGCCCTCGGGAGCGGCGAAGCTGACTCCGTCGGCCGCGGCCTGAACGTCTGCCACGGCAAAGGAATCGGCCTTCTCGACGGTGTTCTTCCACAGGTAGACCGAGGTGTACGCGGCTTCCATCGGGTCCGAGGTGGGCTTGTCGGCACCGTACTTCGCCTTGTAGTCGGCGACGAACTTGGTGTTCTCGGGGCTGTCGACGGTCTGGTAGTAGTTCCAGGCGGTCAGCTGGCCCTCGATGTTGGCCGCACCGATGCCGGCGACCTCTTCCTCGGCGATGGAGACCGAGATGACCGGCATGTCAGCAGCTTTGAGGCCGGCGTTGGTGTACTCGCGGAAGAACGCGACGTTCGAGTCGCCGTTGAGGGTGTTGAACACCGCGTCCGCGTCGGCCGAGCGAACCTTGTTCACGATGGTGGAGAAGTCCGTCGAGCCGAGCGGGGTGTAATCCTCGCCCTTGATCTCGATGTCGTTCGCGGCCGCGTAGGCCTTGATCTCACGGTTGGCGGTCTGCGGGAAGACGTAGTCGCTACCGACGAGGTACAGCGACTTCACACCCTGTTCCTTGAGGTAGTCCAGTGCCGGAATGATCTGCTGGTTGGTGGTGGCACCGGTGTAGAAGATGTTGTCCGACGCCTCGAGTCCCTCGTACTGCACGGGGTAGTAGAGGAGAGCGTCGTTGTCCTCGAACACGGGCAGCATCGCCTTGCGCGACGACGAGGTCCATCCACCGAAAACCGCTGCGACACAGTCGCTGCTGATGAGCTTCTCGGCCTTCTCGGCGAACACCGTCGGCTCGGACGCACCGTCCTCGGCGACGACCTCGATCTGCTTGCCGTTGACTCCGCCCGCTGCGTTGATCTGCTCGACGGCCAGTGCGATCGAATCACGCACCGTCACTTCGCTGATCGCCATGGTGCCGGACAGGGAGTTGAGCGAGCCGACCTTGATGGTGTCACCGGAGGTGTCGACACACGAGGTGGCAGAACCGCCGCCGCCGTCGGCAGAGGCGGTATCGCTCGCCTTGCTTCCGCAGGCGGTGGCAACGAGGCTCAATGCAGCCAGCGCTGCGGGAACGACCATGACGCGCTTGAAGGACATGCGCTTCGAGACAGCAGGCATCTACGGCCCTTTCGGAGGTTTTGTATACGGGGTTGTATTCGCGATTGCGAACAGTAAAGGGAAGTTATTGCGTCGGTATGTTCTGCGGTCACGAGTCTGTTTCCCGCGTTACGCGGACGTAAATGCCGCAGGATGACAACTCCTCTTGACATTTTATGACAAGCAGAGTTGACTTTCTGGCATGTCCGGAACGAACAACGTTCGCGCACATCGCAAACAGGCACGGATCACCCAGGCCGAACTCGGCAAAATCTGCGGGGTGAGCCGACAGAGCATCGTCTCCGTCGAGGGCGGCGACTATGCGCCGAGCGTCTACCTGGCACTGCGATTGGCCCGTGCACTCGATACGACGGTGGAAACACTGTTCGGAAACGAAGGAGAGGCAGAATCATGAGCGCATTCGTCAGAGCAGCCCGATTCGTCGGGGACCTCGACGACGAGTTCTACGCCGACGAACTCCAACGCGACATCTGGAACGAGGCCTCGGCCGTCGGATTCCAGTCACTGCTGTGGATCGGGCTGATCGCAGGCGCGATCCTGCCCTTCGCGGCAGGCGTGACCGGAGCGTGGGTGGCGTTGGGCATCTACGTCGCGCTGATTGTCGTGGCCTACGTGGTTATCGGATACGCACGCGCGCGGGGGATCGACATGTACACCGTGCAGGAGCTTCGGCGTGCCCGCATAGCCGTTGCCTCGGCGCTCTTCGTCCTCTGTGGAGGCGGAGCCGCAATTCGTCTGCTCGCTCGCTACGGTGACGGCAATCTCGGGTCGCTGTGGATCGGGGTGGCCGTCGGTGCGCCGCTCGGCTTCGCCGCGGCGGTCATTGGAGTCAAGGCGCATCAGCGTCGCCGGCGAGACGCCGAGCTCGCCGCCGAGAAGGCCGAACTACAGGGCTTCGAGGAAACGGACTGACTCTCGTGTCCTTGATCACTCGCGCCGAGTATTACATGGTGCAAGGATACGTAAAGATATCGTTTCGAACAGTCCGCTCGCAGATCGGAGGAGCGAGAGGTATGTTCTGACCGATGACATCGAGATTCCCTGGATGTTCGCGGCTGCGGGTGGGCTGGTCGGAGGCGGGTTCGTAACGCGGACGATTGCGCCCCCGATGTAAAGAGAGGCTCGGGGTCGAGGCCGATGACGACGTGTGAAACCAATCCGTCTTCCATCGCGCCACGAAGCACCAACGAGACCACGTCGGACGTCCACCTTCTGGTGGAGCACGCTAACAGGGAAGTCGAGGCCGTGCGCAGAGACAAGAGTTACCTCAGACTCGTCGGGTCGAGCACGCCGCAGCCCACCATCGAGGTTCTCGGCGGACCGAAAGCCATCACGGTCCATGTCGACAACGTCCTGCCGGGGCAGATGTGCGAGGTTCTGCACAACGGGATGCTGTCGTTGAGTCAGCGCGTGATCGTGGACGAGAACGCCACCAGCATCACCATCACCACGTTCAACCTCAAGCCGGGCGAATACAACGTCTCACTGCGTCTCGACGGACGGCTGGACTGCGTGACCGAATCGCTCACCGTCACCGTCGGCGAGGAGCTCGAGGTTCGTCGCAGCTCGTAGGACCCCACTTCTCACTGGAGATTCCTCGCCGCAGGCTGATGCTGGGTGATGCAGTGGATCCCGCCGCCTCGCTCGAACAGTGGCCTCGCGTCCACGGTCACCACATCCCGGCCCGGGTACGCGTCGCGCAGGATCGCGGCCGCTTCGGCGTCGGACGGGTCGTCGTAACTGCAGGCGATCACGCCGCCGTTGACGACCAGATGATTGATGTAGCTGTAGTCGACGAAACCGTCGGCATCACGCAGTGTCCGCGGAGCCGGCACCTCGACGATGTTCCAGTCCGCACCCGAGCCGTCGTGGGTGGCCCGCAAGGTATCGACGATCAGTGAACTGACCTCGTAGTCGGGGTGAGCCCGGTCGTGTTGCCGATGCACCAGCACTGTTCCCGGTGACGGAATGGCCGCGACGATGTCGACGTGTCCTCGGGTACCGAAACGCATGGAATCGCGCGTCAGTCCGCGCGGCAGCCAGATGACATGCTGCGCACCGATGGTTCGTGCCAGTTCCGCTTCGATGTCGGCTTTCGACAGCCCGGGGTTGCGCCCCGGATCGAGCTGTACGGTCTCGGTCACCAGCACGGTGCCTGTGCCGTCGACCGCGATGCCGCCGCCCTCGTTGACGATTGGCGACGTGATTCGCTGCACAGCAGCCTGATTCGCGACGAACTCGCCGATACGACTGTCCTTGTCCCACTGCGCCCAGTCCTGCGCACCCCAGCCGTTGAAGACCCAGTCGACGGCGGCGACCGAACCGTCCTGTGCATGAACGAATGTCGGACCGATGTCGCGCATCCAGGCGTCGTTCAACCGTGCTTCGACGATGTCGATATCGCGCGAGAGGTATGTCGATGCGACGGCGCGTTCGGCCGGATCGACGACGACGGTCACCGGCTCGAACGCGGCAACAGCGTGTGCTACGGCCGCCCATGTGGAGCGGGCCTCGTGCTTGGCCGCCGGGTCGTCTCCGAGGGAGTAGCCCTCGCACGGGAACGCCATCCACACCTTGTCCTGCGGAGCGGTTTCGGATGGCATCGTGAATGTCGTTGCATTGGTTGTCATTTGATCACCGGAGTCGCGGGATGTCCGTCACCGTAGGGGGCGTCGATGTTCACCGGCTCGGTGAGGCGGCCGTACGTGTCGGGTCTGCGTGTCAGTAGGAACGGAAAGAGCTCCAACCATTCTCGACGCTGATCGAGGTCGAGATCCGCGACGAGGACAGCCGATTCGTCTCGGGGTGCCTGAATCAGGACGCGACCGAACGGATCGGAGATGAACGACGAGCCGTAGAAGGTGATCGCGCCTTCGTTTCCGCAGCGGTTGGGTACCACCATGAACAGGCCGTTCGAGATGCCGTGGCCGACGATGACGTGTTGCCACAGCGGTTGGGTGTCGAAGGCCGGGAACGACGGCTCGGACCCGATGGCCGTCGGATACGCGAGAATCTCTGCGCCGCCGAGCGCGTAACTGCGCGCGACCTCGGGGAACCACTCGTCCCAGCACGTGGGTAGGCCCACTCTCGCTCCGCCGAGTTCCGCGGGGGAGTACACGGGATACGGGTCCTCGGCCGGACCGGCCCGGAAGTAGGTGTCCTCGTAATAGCCGGCCGAGATGGGGATGTGCAGCTTGCGGGTTCTCGCCAACAGTTCTCCCGTCGGCGAGACCATGATGGCGCTGTTGAACCCCAATCCGTCTGCGGCTTCGGACTTCTCGTACAGCGAGGCATGGACGACGATGCCGTTCGCGGCTGCGGCCTCGGCAGCGAGAGTGAACGTGGGCCCGGTCAGCAGATCCTCGGCTTCACTGCCCGGGTTGGCTCCGGCGCGGGTGTCGGCGGGGTAGCGCAACAGGGTGATCTCGGGCAGGAAGACGACCTTCGCTCCGAGGTCCGCGGCAGCGGCGATGGCGTCGAGCAGTTCGGCCTTCAAGCCTGCGGCATCGGGGTTCCAGCGATGCTGCACCAGTCCGACGCGGAGCGGCGCGCGATCGGTTGGGGTGGTGCGGGTCAGAGCCTCGGGAGCCGAGAGATTGGTGAGTGTCAGCATGCTGATCTCCTGTTAAAACGAATGTGATTCGTTAAGTATCGTGGATGTCTGCCTCGAACGCAACAGATACGGGAGAAATGCTGTGGGACGACCGTCGGCACCCCTGCTCGACCTCGATCGCATCACGACGGCGGCCCTGACTCTCGTCGAAGAGTCGGGTGGATTCACCATGCCTCAGCTGGCCAAGAGGCTGAAGGTCAGTCCGTCCTCGCTCTACAACCACGTGGCCGGACGTGACGAGATCATCGAGTTGCTGCGGGGCCGGGCGATGTCCGAGGTGGCGATGCCGGAGGTCGGTGTGCCGTGGCGTGAGGCGCTCGCCTGGATCGCACGCGGCTACCGAAACAGCTACGGACGCTACCCGCGGCTGATTCCACTGCTGACGGCTCAGGCCGTGAACAGCAGCGCTGCGTTCGGGATGTACAACACGCTGGCGCGGGTGCTGACTGACGCCGGCTTCGTGCCGGGCGACGTGCTCCGCATCATCACCGTGCTCGACAGTTACGTGTTGGGTTCGGCGTTGGATCTGGCAGCTCCCGAGGCACCGTGGCTCAGCAGTCGCGACGTGGAACCGGAACTGAGAGCTGCCCTGGACACCGCGGGAGATCTGCGAGAGCGATCCGAGGATGCCTTCGAATACGGACTCCGAGCGCTGCTGGCCGGATTCGATCCCACGCCTGCGGACATGCTCGACGGTTAGGTCTTCGGCAACACCTGCAGGTTCATCTTGACCTTGACGCAACGTCAATGCCGATCATCGAAGCATGAGTCGAATCCGTCTTGCCGTTCCTCTGTACATCGGTGGCGCTTCGTTGTCCCTTTTCGGCAACTCGGCGATCACGATCGTCCTACCCTGGTTGGTGCTGGCCACGACCGGAAGTCTCACGTCGGCAGGTCTGATCGCTGCGGCAGCGGGCATCGCTGCGGTGCCGGCAACATTCGCCGGTGGTCGCCTGATCGACCGATTCGGAGCACGCAACGTGGCCGTCGTCTCCGATCTCGGCAGCGCAACTGCGGTACTCGGCTTGATCGTGGTGAGTGCGACGGTGGGGTTGTCGGTGCCGTGGTTCGTGGTGCTGGGAGTTGCAGGCGCGGTCTTCGATGTTCCGGGGATGACGGCTCGTCAAGCGATGCTCGCCGACGTCGCGTCGATCTCGGGAACGTCGGTCACCACGGTGGCCGGGTTCTTTCAGACCGGGTTTTCACTGGCGTTCCTGGCCGGACCGGCTCTGGCGGGCCTGCTGTTGAGCGTGCTGGATCCGATCGAGGTCGTTGCCGTCACCGCAGCCTCGTCGGCGGCCGCTGCATTGCTGACTGCGATTGTTCCGGTCATGGGGCAGGCGTTCGCGACGGACTCCACGGGTTCTGGCAGTGCCCTGGACCTGATCCGTGCCACGCCCGCGCTGCGAGCAATGCTGATTTTCGCATTCCTGGCGAGCCTGGTCACCCCGCCGATGATCAGCCTGCTCCTGCCCGGTCACTTCAACGAGATCGGCGAACCCGGGCAGCTGGGCCTGGCGATGTCGGCGTTCGCGATCGGTGCGCTGGCGGGGTCGGCACTGTTCGCTGCGTTGGCCGCCCGATCTCGACGGGCCACCTTCGTGACGGGAATGGCCGCGATGACGGCAGGTATCTGGCTGTTCGCACAGTTGCAAGGGTTCTGGATCGTCGCAGCGGGGATGCTGGTCATGGGTCTCGGATCCGGGCTGTTCGGTCCGATCTGGAACGTCTACGTCGCCGAGCGTGTCCCCGCACACGTTCGGGGGCGCGTCCTCGGCTGGCTGAACATGGGCGGGCTCGTGGCGGGTCCGATGGGGTTGGGGCTGATGTCGGTGGTGCTCGTCGGCGGAGATCTCGGTCTCGGGGCTGTCGTCATGGGCGTCGGATGGACCGCTGTCGCCGCCTATGCGGTTCTGAGTCCGGGTGCACGTGAGCTGACCGAACCGCTGCCGCAGTCTGCCCGGGTGGACGATTGATCGGCCAGAATGGTTGCCATGCTGCGCATCGGTGAGCTGGCTTCCTATGTGGGAGTGACAACCCGAACCGTCCGGTTCTATCACCAGCAGGGTCTGTTGGACGAGCCGCAGCGCAATACATCGGGCTACCGCCTCTACGACGGGGAGGCCGTCCTGAGGCTGTCACGCGTCGTTGCTCTTGCCTCCGCCGGTGTGCCACTGGCGCGCGTTCACGAGCTACTCGACGCCTCGCAGGAATCACTCGACCTCGCCTTGGCCGAGATCGACGCCGACCTGAGCAACAGGATCGAACGTCTGGAGAAGGATCGCGACAGACTCCGGCTGTTGCGTGCCGGCGACGCGCTTGTCCTTCCAGATGTGATCGTCGGCCTGATCACGCACCTGCGCAAAGCGGGTATCGACCCCGACGTTGTCGATCACCATCGCGATGCCTGGGTGCTGACGTATGCCGTCTACCGGCCCAGGCTCGATCCCTGGCTGGAATCGGTAGGCGGCACCATGCTCAGGGACCCGGGCTATCTGGCACTCATGGTGCGCTCCTTTCGAGCAGCCGAGCTCGAACCCGAGGACCCACAGATCCAGCAGCTCGCGGACGACACGGTCGAGTGGATGGTGAACGCCTGGGACAGTGACGCCCTCGAGTGGTCGTTCGAGCGCGGTCTCGACGATCCGGCGGCCAACTCGCTGCTCGAGGCGCAGTGGGCCGATCGGCCCGCCTGGGTGCGCGTCACCGAGCTGATCGTGCAAGGGCTGCAGGAGCGCGGCATCGAGCACCCTCGACCCTGACGAGGGCCGAGGGGCGGTCAGTCTTCGACGATCAGCGACGGAGTATCACGGCGGAGAATGTTGCCCTTGAAGAATTCCGGCTTGCGCAGTGCAACCACTGCCATGACGACCATGCCGAGCACGATGATGCCGACGCCGATGAGGAACACCATGCCGATGCCGAACAGTGATGAGCCACTGCCGAATTCGGGGTCCCAAGCGTCGACCGAGGTCTGCACGAACACCACTGCCATGCCGACGCCACCGAGCAGCGGAGCCAAGAACTTGAAGAACACGTTGCGGGTGCTGGTGAACAGCTCTTCGCGGAAGTACCAGACACAGGCGAATGCGGTGATGCCGTAGTAGAAGCAGATCATCAGTCCGAGCGCGGCGATGGTGTCGGTGAGAACGTTGTCGCTCACCACCCGCATCACGGCGTAGAAGCCTGCGGACGCTCCGCCTGCCACCAGCGTCGCGAAGCCCGGGGTGCTGAATCTCGGTGTGATGGAGGCGAATCGCTTCGGTAGGGCCTGGTAGTGGCCCATCGCCAGCAACGTGCGGGCCGGCGAGATGAACGTGGCCTGCAGCGAGCTGGCGGAGCTGCTCAACACGGCCAGGGACAGCAGGATCGCGAACGGACCCATCACCGGCCCCGCGAGGGCGGCGAACACGTTGTCGGTGGTGTCGGGATTCTGCAGTCCGTTTCCGGTGTCACCTGTGCCGGCGAAGAGCAGGGTTGCCACTGCGGTGAGCAAGTACAGAACGATGATGAAGAACACCGTGACCAGCGCAGCGCGTCCGGGAATCTTTGCGCTGCCGGAGGTTTCCTCGTTGACGGTCAGGCAGACGTCCCAACCCCAGTACATGAAGATCGACAGTGACAGGCCGGCAGTGAACGCGGAGAAGCTCGGGATTCCGAACGGGTCGAACCAGTCCAGGCTGAACGAGATGTCCTCGGCCCCGTCGCCTGCACCGACCTTGACGAACGCGGCCACGATGAACCACGCCATGACCAAAAGCTGGAAGCCGAGCATCGTGTACTGGACACGCTTGGTCTCCTGCATGCCGCGATAGCAGAGCCACGCTGCCAATGCCATGAACACCAGGCACGTGACGATGTTGACGAGCTTGTTGCCGGTCAGGTCGGCCAGTGAGTCGTTGCTGGTGACCTGGGCGAGAAAGAGATAGAAGAAGTCGACGGCCACTCCCGCCAGGTTCGAGAGCACGATGATGGTGGCCGCGATCAGGCCCCATCCGCCCATCCAGCCGACGTACGGGCCGAAGGCCTTCGACGCCCACGTGAACGACGTGCCGCTGTCGGGCTCGGCCGCGTTGAGCTCTCGATAACCCAACGCCACCAACAACATCGGAATGAAGCCGACGATGAAGATCGCGGGCAGATGGACCCCGACCTCGGTGACCGTCGGCCCGAGCGAGGCGGTGAGCGCGTACGCGGGTGCAATGGTCGAGATGCCCAGGACCACACTTGCGAGCAACCCGAGCTGGCCGGCGGACAGGCCCTTGGACTCGACGTCCACTACCTTGTGCTCATTCATCGCCGGCCTCTCTCGGAACAACGATCATAGGAACGGGAACGACCCGGAGCATCTTGGCGGCAACCGATCCCAGGAAGAGACGGTGAGGCTGGGCGAGTCGAGACGACCCCACCATCAATACGTCGCCGTCGTGCCAGTCGAGCGAAGAAGCGGCCTTCTCGATGCCGGAGCCCTCCGCCACCTTCAACTGCACGTCCGATCCCGCGGGCAATTCCGCTTGCACGGTGCGCAGCACCTCCTCGGCCTTGGCGAGACCGCCCTGTCCCTGCGCCGATTGCTCGTCCGCGGAAACGAGGGAGAGCAGGCGCAACGGCAACTCTGCGGTGACGGACAGGTCGGTGGCTGCCTCGATGAGCTCCGCTGCCCCCGGACGATTTCCGATGGCGCAGGTGATCTCTCGAATGCGTTGCGGCGGAGAATGTCGATACCCCCGCGGAGCCAGCGCGAGCGGCACATGCGCCACGTGCAGCAGATCGCTGGTGACGGTGCCGATCGAATGGCGTCCGAGCAGACCGTCACCGGCCGCACCGACCACGATCATGTACGCGTCGAACTCTCGGACGGCGTCGAGCAGGCCCTGAGCGAAGGACTCGTCGAACAACAGGTGCGCGCGTGCCTGCACGTCCTCGGGTACGAGGGTGAGTGCCTCGTCGAGCCAGCCGGTGGCCCGATCGATCAGGATGTCGTCGTATCCGGCCTCGACCGGCGCTTTGGACGGCACCGGACGCTCCTGCGGCAGCACCAGACAGATGTCCAGCGACGCCTGCAGCGAACGCGCAAGCGTTGCCCCCAGGGCGATTCCGTCAGCGCCACTCGGTGTTGCCTGGTACCCCACGATCAGACGCATGGAAGGACCTTCCCTGAGGTTGGGCGAGCTAATGGCAGGTGCTACCGGGATCGGTGTGGCACGACTTCGGTTCCGACGGTGCGACGTCGAGCGAGGGGTTGCGATCGAAGAACCCGAACGGCTTGAGCCAGAACGAGACCGTGTCCGCGGGCATCACCGGCCAGTCCTCCGGCCGAGTGATGTGGTGGATGCCGAAGGTGTACCAGACGACGACATCGGTGTTCTCGATGCTGCGATCCTTCTCGGTCCACTCCGGGAGCCCGTGGTCTACGCCGCTCTGGTTGACGAACTCGCCGCTGGGCCAACGCTCGTCGGGTGAATTGGGTGTGACCCAGACGGTGTGACCGATCACCTGGGCACGTTGGAAGATCGGCGACGCGGGATCGAACATCGACGGGATCGCCGCTCCCGGAACCAACTTGTAGGCGGGCCGGGTGCCGAGGCCGTTGGTGACGTTGTCGTTGACGACCTTCCACGCCTTCTGGGTGTTCCAGTCGTAATCCTGCTTGCCCTCGGACTCGGTGGTCAGGGGAGTGTTGACCTGAGTCAGTGCGAGACCGTAAGGATTGTCCGGACCCATCGGAACGCGTTGCGTCTCACTGGCATAGACGGTGTTCTCGGTGCCGTCGATGTCCAGATCGAGTCGGGCCACCAGGAAGTGCTGGTGGTAGGGCGCGTAGGTCCGGTTGTCGACCAGCGTTCCCGACGGGTGCGTGCCGCCCTCGTCGAAGTGGGTGACCACCATGATGCCCGTCGCGCGAACCTCGCACTCGATGTTGCCGTCCTGATAGAACCGCCAGTAGACGAGGTACTCGTAATTCGCCACGGTGGCATGGAAGCTGACCGTGAGCCGACGCATCCGCCGCACCTCGGCTCCGGCGTCGTGATCGACGTGCTTCCACAGCACGGCGTTGTCTTCCTCGTGGATGCAGATCGCGTTGGTGATCGTGTACGGTTCACCCTTGCTGTTGTGCAGTACAGCGTCGAGATAGCGGATCTCGCCGAGGCAGTCGCAGCCCAGCTCGAGCGAGGTGGTCATGAAGCCGAGACCCCACTCGCCGATGTCGAATGCGGTGCGGCGGTAGTGATCCTCGGTGTGGTCGCGATAGGGAACGACCATCTCCGCGAACGACATTCGATTGGCGACGGACCGCACGTTCCCGTTGTCGTTGTAGCTGACGGCGTGCAGCGTCATGCCCTCGCGATAGTTGAAGCCGACTCGCAGCGACCAGTTCTGCCACGTCAACTTGTTGCCGTCGAGCTCGAACGACGGCCCGTCGGACTGAGTGATCTCGAGGGGCTTCAAGGGCGGGCGTGTGCTCGCGTTCCTGATTCGCTCCGGGATATGGCGAGGGACGTACTCGCCCATGATCTCCGGACGCTCGACGAGATAGGTGTCCTCGATCTCGAGCAGTTCCATCGTGTTCACGTCGATCACGCAGTGGAATCCGCCCACCGGTCCGGCGTAGGGATTGGCACCCTCGGCAGCCTTGACCCACGTGTCGGACCAGCCGAGGCGTCGACCCTTGTACTTCTCGGGCGTCACCGCCTCGCCGTAGGTCCAGGTGTCCATGAACACCAGATCCAGATCGGTGATGCCGCGATCGGCAAGGGCGGCAATCACATCGGGGTGGGCGCGGAGGGCCGCGTCGGCCTCCTCCCACTCGTCGACGGTGAAGTTGGGCTGCACATCCGGGATGTGCGTCCACGATTCGGTGGTGCGATCGTCCAACGACACGACGGCCTTGAAGGTCGTGTTCTCGGTGCGGTTCAACACCACCGAGACAGCTCGACGCGCAGGCACTGTTCCGTCTGCGTCGAACGCGGCGATCTCGGACTTCGCGGGTTCGATCATCTCGATCGAGGCGTAACGCCAACCGTCGCCGACGCCGTGATCGCGGCCGAGAACCTCGGCCACGGTGGTGAATTCGTCGCTGGACAGGGGATCGAGGGGATGAAAGGTCATCGAAGGGTCTCCGTCGAGCTCATGACGTGCTTGATGCGGGTGTAGTCCTCGACGCCGTACGCCGAGAGGTCCTTGCCGTAGCCGGAGTACTTGAATCCACCGTGCGGCATCTCCGCCACCAGCGGAATGTGGCAGTTGACCCAGACGGCACCGAAGTCCAGGGCCGCCGAGATGCGCAGTGTGCGTCCGTGATCGGAGGTCCAGACGCTCGATGCGAGCCCGAAATCGACGTCGTTGGCGAGCGCGATGGCCTCCGCCTCGTCGGTGAACCTCTGCACCGTGAGCACTGGGCCGAAGGTCTCCTCCTGCACGATGGGATCGGACTGTTGCACGCCGGTGATGATGGTGGGCTCGAAGAAGAAGCCCTTGTCGCCGATGCGCTTGCCGCCGGTGACGACGGTGGCATGAGCGCCGATGCCGTCGACCTTTGCGCTCACCTGACCGAAGTGGTTGACGTTGTTCAGTGGGCCGAGGAAGGTATCGGGGTCGTCGGGCAGGCCCACCTTCAGCGTCTTCGCCTTGGCGACAAGGGCATCGACGAGGGCGTCGTGTACCGACTCGTGCACCAGTACGCGGGTGACGGCGGTGCAATCCTGGCCGGCGTTGAAGAACGCGGCCTCGGCAATTCCGTCCGCGGCCTTGCTGATGTCGACATCGTCGAACACGATTGCCGGTGCCTTACCGCCCAATTCGAGGTGGGCCCGCTTGAGCTGCTTGGCGGCGGCCACGGCCACCGCGATGCCGGCGCGGACAGATCCGGTGATCGAGACCAGTCCTGGAGTCTTGTGTTCGACGATCGCGGCTCCGGTGCTGCCGTTGCCGAGAACGACGTTGAACACCCCGTCCGGAACAATGCCCTTGGACAGCTTCGCCAGTACCAACGTGCTCTCGGGGGTGGTGTCACTTGGCTTGAGCACGATGGTGTTTCCGGCGGCCAGCGCTGGACCGATCTTCCAGATCGCCATCATGAACGGGTAGTTCCACGGCGTCACCTGGCCGACGACACCGATCGGTTCGCGTCGAACATAGGAGGTGAAGCCGTCCATGTACTCGCCCGCCGACTTGCCCTCGAGCATCCGGGCCGCGCCTGCGAAGAATCGAATCTGATCGGCACCGACGGTGACTTCCTCGGCGGCGATGGTGGCCTTGGGCTGGCCGGTGTTGCGGCTCTGCGCCTCGACGATCTCGTCGCTGTGCGCTTCGATGGCGTCGGCCAGCTTCAGCAGCACCTTCTGCCGTTCGCCCGGCGTCGTCTTGCCCCAGGTCTCGAACGCGCTGGCAGCGGCCGACATCGCGGCCTCCACATCGGCGGCGTCGGACACGGGGGAGTGGGCGACAACCGACTCGTCCACCGGATTCACCACATCGAGCATCTCGGTGCCCGAGGGCGTCACGAATGCCCCGTCGATGTAGTTCTGCAGGACAGGCACCGTCATCACTGAACCCCTAGCGTCGACTGTTTCGGTTCTGCAAAGCCTGCACCTACGGACGAGACTTCGCCACCCGACAAGATGTCCAATACTTCCCTTCGAATCAGGACGAGATGTCGGTCTATCTCGCACGCGAGCGAGCTGCTCACCGGCTAGCCTGTTGCGGTGGCAGACACAGAGGTGGGGTACCGACAGATCGCCGACGACACCTGGGCATTCATGCGGCCGCCCGGAAGCTGGGGCCAGACGAATACCGGATTGATCGTGGGGCCGGGTTCTGCGTCGATGCTGATCGACACGGTGTGGGATGTGAACTGGGCAGGACGCGTCGTTGCCGACACCGCCGAGCTGGTGGCCGACGCGCCGATCACCGAAGTGCTCAACACCCACTCCGACGGTGATCACTGGTGGGGAAACGACACCGTCCCCCCCACGGCTCGCATCACCACCAGTGCCGCTTCACTGCACGCCATGAGGGAGGAAACACCTCCGAAAGGTGTGCAGGCGTTCGCCTCTCTCGGTGCGAAGATCGGCTGGTTGCCGGGACCGGTCGGTGCAATGGGCTCCTACATGAACCGGGTCCGCGGTGACGCCACCTTCCCCGGCGCTCTGCCGCGGCTGCCGGACCACACCTTCGAGACCACCGAGACCATCGATGTGGCAGGACGGTCCGTGCACCTGCGCTACCTGGGCCCGGCGCACACCGAAGGCGACCTCATCGCACACGTACCCGACGTCGGAGTGGTGTTCGCCGGCGACCTGTTGTTCATCGACGCCACCCCGGTGCTCTGGCACGGTCCACTGCAGAACTGGATCGACGCCCTCGACCACCTCCTCGAGCTCGATGCCGCCGTCTACGTCCCGGGCCACGGACCCCTGTGCGGCACCGCCGAAATTCGCGCCCTCCGCAACTACTGGACCTGGGTGTCCGAGGCCGGGCGCAGCTGCTTCGACGCTGGACTCGCGCCCACCGAAGCCGCCCAGAACCTGCTGAAATCAAGCGAATTCGGGCAGTATGCGCACTGGGACTCACCCGAACGACTCATCCTGAGCATGAGCACCCTCTACCGCCTGTGGCGAGGTGAGCCGCCTGCGCCACCCACGCTGACGCGTCGAGCACGGGCGTTCGCGGACGCGGGGAGGTACTTGCGAGAGCACTAGGTGTGCTCACCGCGAGTGCGGCTCCGGCGCACCGAACTGCTGTGTCAACGATGCCGCGTGGGCGAACAGTATGGTCGGATCCGGTTCGGCTGCAGAGGGTTCCAGTACGAGGGTGGTGGCACCGGCATCGATCCAGCGTTGCAGGTTGCTGGCCGCGGCATCGGAGCTTGCGGCAACGTAGACCACCACGTCGTGGTCGGGCCCACCGTCGATGTGCTCGATGGCCGTTCGCACCTGATCCGGTGACGTTTCGCTGGTGAGGATCGTTCCCACAGCGGTGCGGCCGCTCAGGGCGAGAGTCTTCGGCCCCGTCGCACCGACGAGCAGCAGCGGTGGTTGCAGCGGAGGCCAATTCAGCTGCACGTTGTCGAGTGAGACGTACCTGCCCTGCACGGTGACGCTCTCGCCCGCCAAGAGTGCGGTGAGCGCGGTCATCTGCTCGCTCAGCAACGTCAGCGGCGATTGCACACGCGCCCCGATCTGACCCATCCACGACTGCACACCGTGTCCGAGCCCGACGCGCAGCCGTCCTGGGTGGACCCGGGCGACGGTGGCGATCTCCATGGCGGTGGCCGCCACGTTCCGCATCGGAGTGGGTAGCACCCCGATGCCGACGTTCAGGCGTTCGGTGTTCGCGAGAACCAGTGCAGCGGTAGTCAGTCCGCCGGAGTAGAAGCAGTCTTCCCATATCCACACTTCGTCGATGCCTGCCCGGTCGGCTGCACGTGCCGCCTCGACGAGATCCTCCGGCGCAAGTTCGGGTCTGAGTACGACGCCGATTCGTGTCATTGCAGTCTTCCTTCTTCTCAGCGAACGAGGTAGGGGGACACGGAACTTCGGTGCTCGTCGATGTCGAGGTCCTTACCCAATGGCGGGAATGCGCGTTGCGGGCAGTTCGATCGCTCGCACACCCGACAGCCCGCTCCGATCGGCGTCGCCGCTGCCGAACCCTGTACGTCCAGACCGTCCGCGTACACCAGCCGTCCGGCGTGGCGCAGTTCGCAACCGAGGCCGATGGCGAAGGTCTTGCCGGGCTGACCGTATCGTGCGGCGCGTCGCTCCACGGTCCGCGCGATCCACAGGTAACTGCGGCCGTCGGGCATCTCGGCGATCTGCGTCATGATCTTGCCCGGATACGCGAACGTCTCGTACACATTCCACAGCGGGCATGTGCCGCCGCTGGACGAGAAGTGAAAACCTGTGGCGGACTGACGCTTCGACATGTTCCCGGCGCGGTCGACGCGCACGAACGAGAACGGCACACCCCGCAACTCGGGTCTCTGCAAGGTGGACAGGCGATGGCAGATGGTCTCGTAGCTGACCGAGAAGAAGGCCGAGAGCCGCTCGATGTCGTACCGGAAATCCTCGGCCACGTCATGGAACTGGTGATACGGCAACACCGTCGCGGCCGCGAAGTAGTTCGCGAAGCCCAGCACCGCCAACTTCTTCGACGACTCACTGGTGAAATTGCCTTCGTCGGCCATCTTCTGCAGCAGGTCCCCGCATTCGAGATACGCGAGTTCGGCGGCGTACTTGAACACCTTCTGCCCGCCGGAGAGATGCGGTGAAATCTCCAGTACTCGCGTCTGGGGATCGAATCGGTGCAGCACGTTCTCGCCGAGGTCGATCCGATTGACGATCTGCACGTCGTGGACCGTCCGCAGCCGCTTGGCGATCTCGCCACCGATATCAGCGCGATGGAACCGGATCCTCGAGGTCAGAGCCTCTGCCGCAGTGTCCAGTTCGTGCAGATAGTTCTGCCGCTGATAGAAGTAGTCGCGCACTTCCTCGTGCGGCTTGCTGATGGAACCGCTGCCACTGCCGTCCGAGAAACGCTCCTCGGTAGCGGCCAACAGCTGAGCCGTCGTATTGCGGTATCGGCGGTGCATGTTGACCATCGCCCGCGCCAGCTGCGGGTGTGAGCTGACCATCTGCGCGATCTCGTGCGCGTCGGCGTCGATCCCCATGTCCTGATCGAGCGCGACCTCACGGAGTTCGGCAACCAGTCTGGTGTCGTCCTCGGAGGAGAAGAACGACGTGTCGACGCCGAACACCTCGGAGATCCGCAGCAGCACCGGCACCGTCAGTGGACGCACGTCGTGCTCGATCTGGTTGAGATAGCTGGCCGAGATTCCCAGCTTCTGCGCCAGCGACACCTGACTCATGCTGCGTTCGCTGCGGAGCTGCCGAAGCCGCACGCCGACGAAGGTTTTGGACATATCGCCAGGCTACGCCTGCGAAGAATTGCCTTAACAGCATTGGCAATCGGCTGCTGAGTCACAATTCGGCGTTCATCGGGAACATTAGCCGAAGTAAAGGCGTATACCGGTATACGAGCTATTCACCACGCACCACGAGGAGCGGTCATGTCCAACCGTCAACGCACATCGGAAATTTTCAGGGACGTCGTCGTATTCGTCACCGGAGCCGTACTCGTCGCATCGACCGTCTGGCTTCCCGTCCAGGGCGACCAGGAAGTCACCGGAGCCATCCTGGTGCTCGGCATTCTCGCTGCATCGACCGCGCTGTGGGCCATCGGATCGTCGTCGAGGCAAAGCCACTGGACCCACGTCGGCCTCGGCCTGCTGCTCGCGGTCTCGCCCGCGCTGATGGTGTTCCCGTCCGGATTGCTGGCTGCTGACCTGTTCGCCATCGTCGGCGGACTCGTGATCGCCGCGATGGGTGCGCTCGGGGTGCTCTCGTCGCGTCGGACACCGACCACGTCGCGAGTGGTTGCGTCCAGTGACGAGCGCAGCGGCGTCCGGATCTGAGCCTTCTTTGCAACTGGTGCTCCACTCCCGGGGGGCGGACGCGATGAATGTCGTGCACGGCTCCGGGAGTGGAGCATTTTGTGCAGTCATCGCCTCGATTCCCGGCGTCGTCGGATCACCGACGCGATCTCGCCGGCGATGACGTCCGGTGCGGCCAGTACGTCGAATGCCGAGTACCGCAGCACCAGCCAGCGATCGAGCACCAGCGCGTTCTGCCTGCGCCGATCCTTGCTGAATATTCCAGCTGCACTGTGGAATTCGCGTCCGTCCACTTCGATGATCGTTCGGCTGCGACGGTCGACGAGGTCTCAGATGTACGGACCGACTGCCGCATTCATCTCCAGGTACAGCCCGATCCGGTGCAGCGCGCGTCCCAACGCCCGCTCCGGTTCCGAGGCGAACCTGGTCACTGCCAGCCGAACTTGGCGAGCCAACTCTGCGTTGCCGCGTCGACCCGGGAATCGTTCGAGCAGGCGGAGCAACGACGCGGGGTCGAGTCCGAACTTCAGGCGTTCGTCGATCAGCAACTCGGCCTCGGCGCGGGGGAGTACCGCCAGGCAATCGAGAATCGTCTGTGCGGGCGTGGTGCACGGCAGGGTCTCGACCTCGTCGACGAGCCTGGAATCGAGTGTCCGACGGTGCAGCCGAAGCCAGGGCGGTGGCCGCAACCTCGCGGAGCGAGGGACCGTGGCGTCGAGAGTGGTCGGTTCGGTCGTCCAGCCCCGTAGGTATGCGGCCGACCGGTGACTGAGCACGGCGTCCGGTCGCCACAGCGAAACGGCCCGACATCGATCCATCGTCGACGGTTCCCCGCGCATGTGGACCGTCGGCAGAACACGGGTGAAGCGTCGCGAGACGGTGCTGAGGTGGAGTCCGGAGGCCGGGAGCTGCTGAAAGGTGGCGGGGCCGGGAGTGGAGCCTGCGGAATGACCCTGGGGTGCGGGAGTGGAGCCTGCGTCGGGTGTCATGTTTGCAGCGTCGGGGATGGCGCAGATGTCCCCCGAAGCTCGACCTGGGGGAATGGAATGCCCTGTGGATAGCTGCGTGGCTGTGGATGAGTGCACGTTGCGCTCCACTCGGGGGCGTCGGCGGCGTCATTCCCGAGGCAAAGGCGTCGAGTGGAGCACCCCATGCATGTCCACATTTTGAGATCGGAGTACTGTGATGTCGGTCACAGCAGCGTTGGTTTCTGACTCGATTCAGACGGCTGCGCCAAACCGTACAAGCGTCCTGTATGAGTTTTTGTTCATTGCGTTCATCAACTGGGGTTTCATCGCTACTGGCGAGTAACCATGCCGTCCGATCCGAGAGGTTTGCGCCGACCAAAAATTCGCAACATTAGCAAGGTGCTCGGGAAAGCTAGCCAAGATTGGCACTAACAACTGGTAGACGCATGTTTTCGGTTGTGCCATTGTTTTGGAGTACACCAGAAGGGCCTGGCAACGATGTGAAGATTCGTCTCGAGGCAGGCCGAGAAGCAGAAGAGACTGGAGCTGAAGATGTCGACCACCGGCACCCCGAAGACCATCGCCGAGATCCAGCAGGATTGGGACACCAACCCCCGCTGGAAGGGCGTCACCCGTAACTTCACCGCACAGCAGGTCTCCGACCTCCAGGGCACCGTCGTCGAAGAAGCGACCCTCGCTCGCCGCGGCAGCGAGATCCTGTGGGACCTTGTCAACAACGAGGACTACATCAACTCGCTCGGTGCCCTCACCGGCAACCAGGCCGTGCAGCAGATTCGCGCCGGCCTCCAGGCGATCTACCTCTCCGGCTGGCAGGTCGCAGGCGACGCAAACCTCTCGGGCCACACCTACCCGGACCAGAGCCTCTACCCGGCCAACTCGGTCCCCTCGGTCGTCCGTCGCATCAACAATGCACTCCTGCGTGCCGACGAGATCGCCAAGATCGAAGGCGACACGTCCGTCAAGAACTGGGTCGCCCCGATCGTCGCCGACGCCGAAGCCGGCTTCGGTGGCGCACTGAACGCCTACGAGCTGCAGAAGGCCATGATCGTGGCCGGCGCCGCAGGCGTGCACTGGGAGGACCAGCTCGCATCGGAGAAGAAGTGCGGCCACCTCGGCGGCAAGGTTCTGATCCCCACCCAGCAGCACATCCGTACCCTGACCTCGGCACGCCTCGCGTCCGACGTCGCCGACGTCCCGTCGGTCATCATCGCCCGCACCGACGCCGAGGCAGCCACGCTGATCACCTCCGACGTCGACGAGCGTGACCGTGAGTTCCTCGACGGAACCCGCACCGCAGAAGGCTTCTTCGGCGTCAAGAACGGCATCGAGCCCTGCATCGCCCGTGCGAAGGCCTACGCCCCGTACGCAGACCTCATCTGGATGGAGACCGGCGTGCCGGACCTCGAGGTCGCCAAGAAGTTCTCCGAGTCGGTTCGCAGCGAATTCCCGGATCAGCTGCTCGCCTACAACTGCTCGCCTTCGTTCAACTGGAAGGCGCACCTGGACGACGCGACCATCGCCAAGTTCCAGAAGGAACTCGGAGCCATGGGCTTCAAGTTCCAGTTCATCACCCTCGCCGGCTTCCACTCGCTCAACTACGGCATGTTCGACCTGGCACACGGCTACGCCCGCGAAGGCATGACCGCGTTCGTCGACCTGCAGGAGCGCGAGTTCAAGGCTGCCGAAGAGCGCGGCTTCACCGCCATCAAGCACCAGCGTGAGGTCGGTGCCGGCTACTTCGACCGCATCGCCACCACCGTCGACCCCAACACCTCGACGGCAGCACTGAAGGGCTCCACCGAAGAAGGCCAGTTCCACTAGAGGTACCGCCTCTCCTCACCTTCAGCGCACTAGTCAGGCGGTCCGCAACTTCCGTTGCGGGCCGCCTGTTCTGTACAACGAAGGTCTTGGGTGTACCCGGCAAGAGTTACCCCCATCTCACGAGAGATGTTGTAGCGCAACGTTTGTTGAAGGAGTGTCACTGTGGCGGTCGAGAGGGTGGGGATCGTCGGAGCGGGGCAGATGGGGGCAGGAATAGCCGAGGTGTGTGCCCGCGCCCATGTCGACGTGTTGGTCCACGAACAGACCCGCGAACTGACCAGTGCCGGACGCACCCGCATCCTGAGGTCCCTCGACCGCGGAGTGAGCAGCGGCAAGATCACCGAACGCGAGCGAGAACACGCCGCGGCCAGGCTGCGATTCACCTCCGACCTCGCCGACTTCGGCGATCGCCAACTCGTCGTCGAAGCAGTACTCGAAGACGAGAAGATCAAAGCCGACATCTTCGCCGAGCTCGACTCGGTGGTGACCGACCCCGACGCCGTCATCGCCTCGAACACCTCCTCCATTCCCATCGTCAGCCTGGGAGCCGCGACGACGGCACCCGGCCGCGTCGTCGGTCTGCACTTCTTCAACCCGGTCCCGGTGCTGCCACTCGTCGAACTCGTCACCACCGACCTGACCGCACCGGCAGTGGCCGACCGCGCCGAGCGCTTCGCAGGCGACGTTCTCGGTAAACAGGTCGTGCGCTCGGCCGATCGCTCGGGCTTCGTCGTCAACGCGTTGCTCGTGCCGTATCTGCTCTCTGCGATTCGCATGGTCGAATCCGGATTCGCCACCAAGGAAGACGTGGACAAGGCGACGGTGCTCGGTCTGGCGCACCCGATGGGGCCGCTCGCACTCGCCGATCTCGTGGGGCTCGACACGGTCAAAGCCATTGCCGACGCCATGTATTCGGAGTTCGGAGAACCTCTCTTCCTGGCACCCCCGCTGCTGCTGCACATGGTCGAATCGGGGCACGTGGGCAAGAAGGCCGGAGCCGGGTTCTACCGCTACGAGAACGGCCGGATCGCAAAGTAGACCCCGCAGCGGGCGGGTTGCCCCGCGACGGTCATCGGAGCGCTATTGTCGGTCTGCGAACGCAGTCACTTCGATCACAGGAGCGTGTCAGTGAGCAAGTCCACGAAGTCGAACGGTGTGGTTCCCAAGGCATTCGGGATCGGGTTGGCCGCGACCGGTGCCGCCCACTTCGTGGTGCCGGAGGCGTTCGAGGGAATCACCAAGCTCCCGTTCCCCAAGGACACTCGAACCTGGATCAGTCGCAACGGAGCCACCGAATTGGCCGTCGGCGCGGCGATCGCATACCCCGGGACGCGTAAGATCGGACTGGTCGGTCTGGTGGCGTACGTTGGGTGGCTTGGCATCAATATCGCCAAGAACAGCTGACGTTACTGTTGCGAACGACTCGTTTAGAGCAGGAATAGCCTGGTCGAGGCGGTAGCTGCCTTGCGCTCGCACTGATGCGTAGGTAGCAATATAGATATGACTTCAGCTACCGCTTACCAGGCCACCGCTCCGGACGCCCCGCTCGAGAAGGCGACGATCGAGCGGCGCGCCGTCGGACCGAACGACATCCTCATCGACGTCAAGTTCGCGGGCATCTGCCACTCCGACATCCACACCGCCCGTAACGAGTGGGGCGGCACCACGTACCCCGTCGTTCCCGGGCACGAGATCGCAGGCATCGTGGCCGAGGTCGGCTCCGAGGTGACCACCCGCAAGGTGGGCGACCGCGTCGGCGTCGGCTGCTTCGTCGACTCTTGTGGCGAGTGCGAGGCGTGCAAGGACGGCGACGAGCAGTACTGCACCAAGGGCGTCGTACAGACCTACAACTCGGAGACCTACGAGGGCGAGTTCACCCACGGCGGCTACTCCACCCAGATCGTCGTGACGGAGAAGTTCGTCCTCGGCATCCCGGAAGGCGTCGAGCTCGATGTCGCCGCGCCCCTGCTGTGCGCAGGCATCACGCTGTACTCGCCGCTCAAGCACTGGGGAGCCGGCCCCGACAAGAAGGTCGCCATCATCGGTATGGGCGGCCTCGGACACATCGGCGTCAAGATCGCCCACGCGATGGGTGCCCACGTCACCGTCCTGAGCCAGACCGACGCCAAAGAGGCCGACGGCAAGGCCTACGGTGCCGACGAGTACTACGCAACCAAGGACACCACGGCGCTGAAGGATCTGCAGGGCAAGTTCGACCTGATCCTCAACACCGTCTCGGCGAACCTGCCCATGGGCAAGTACCTCGGACTGCTCGCCCGCAACGGCACCCTCGTCGAGCTCGGCGTTCCCGAGAAGCCGCTCGAGGTGCCCGCCTTCAACCTGCTGGCCAACCGTCGTTCGTTCGCAGGATCCATGGTCGGCGGCATCGCCGAGACCCAGGAAATGCTGGACTTCTGCGCCGAGCACCACATCGGTGCCGAGATCGAGGTCATCCCGGCCGAGAAGATCAACGAGGCCTACGACCGCGTCATCAAATCCGACGTGCGCTACCGCTTCGTGATCGACGCAGCCACGCTGTAACTGTCACCTTGGACGAGTGAATGATCCATCGACCTGCCCAGACGGGGGTTGATGGACCATTCACGTCTTCGAAGTGGGTTCAGCTCTCGGCCAGTCGCTTCTTCTCGTGCTCGACGTCGAAATCCGCAGCGGGCCAATCGAGGTCGAGCTTCTCCAACGTGTCGATCAGAATTTCCGTGACGGCCAAGCGGCTGTACCACTTGCGGTCGGCGGGGACGACGTACCAGGGCGCATGATCGAAGTCCGTGCGATCGAGAACCCGCTGATACGCCGCCCGGTACTGCGGTAGAAAACCACGCTCGGTGACGTCGCCCGGGTTGTACTTCCAGTGCTTCTCGGGTCGGTCGAGTCGCTCCTGCAGTCGCTTCTTCTGCTCGTCGGCCGAGACGAACAAGGCCACCTTGACCACGACGGTGTCCTCGTCGACCAAATCCTTCTCGAAGGCGTTGATCTCGTCGAACCGCTTCTCCCACACTTGCCGCGGCACCAGATCGTGAACCGCGACGACGAGAACGTCCTCGTAGTGGGACCGATCGAACACCCCGATCCGGCCGGCCCGCGGAAGTGCCTTGCGGATGCGCCACAGGTAGTGGTGCTGCTTCTCTTCCTGAGTCGGCACCCCGAACGAGGCGAGGTCGACGCCCTGCGGATCGACCATCCCGATGACGTGCTTGACCATGCCGCCCTTGCCCGCGGTGTCCATGCCCTGCAGCACCAGCAGAACCGACTTGGTTCCGCCCGCGCGACCGTGGGCATAGAGCTTCTCCTGCAGCGCTGCCAGCACTGCACCGCGCTGTTCGAGCACGTCGTTGCCGTGCGCCTTCGCGCCGTCGAAACCCGGAGTTGCCGTGAAATCGATGTCCTCCACACGGGGAGAGGAACTGGCCCGCAGCACATCGACGGGAGAAAGAGTCCACAGTTTCGACTTGTCGGCCATAGCCGAGAAGACTACTTCTCTACCATGGGATTCATGGCCCCTACCATTGCAAAAGCAGAAACCGTGTCGCGTGAGCAACTGCTCGAATTCGTATCTCCGCGGCACCACCACACCCTGATCACCCGTAAGCGCGACGACGGTCTGCAGGTCTCCCCGGTCTCGGCCGGAGTGGACTCGGAAGGCCGCATCGTCATCGCCACGTACCCCGAGCGCGCGAAGGTGCACAACATCCGCCGCAATTCCGCCGTCACGGTGCTGGTGCACAGTGATGACTGGAACGGCGACTACGTCCAGGTCGACGGTACGGCCGAGATCATCGATCTTCCCGACGCCGTCGAGCCGCTGGTTGAGTACTTCCGCAGCATCGCCGGCGAGCACTCGGACTGGGACGAGTACCGCGCGGCGATGGTGAAGCAGGGAAAGTCGTTGATACGCATCGTGATCGACATCTGGGGCCCGATCGCCGCGGGTGGATTTCCCCCGGGAAGAGTGTGACAAGCCCGCCCGGGAGAGTGTGACAAGCCCACCAGGGAGGGTGTAACAAGCCCCCCGGGGAGGGTGTGATCTAGCCCTTCAGTGGTGCCGCGAACAGTGGCACCGCGTTTTCCAGTGCGTATCGGGTGCCTGCGACCGAGGCGGCCGAGAATGCGTTGGACAGGTCGGTGTCACCGAGGACCACGAGGCGTCCGTCCCGTGCCGACGGAAGGCCCTGGATCGACGGGTTGTCGGTGATCACCTCGGGTCCGGTGCCGATGGGGAACATGACGGTGAGGTCGGCGTCGAGTGCGGAGATGTTCTCCTCGGACAGTTCGATGCTGAACGCTCCGGGTTCGGCGCGGTCCTGGACGGCCGGAGTGTTGGTCAGGCCGAGTGATTCGAGGAAGTCGACGCGGGTGTCGCCGCGGACGTAGGCACCGACCTGTCCGCTGTAGAGAGTGCCGACGGCAACGGTCTTGTCGGCGAATTCGGGGTTGGCCGCGATGGTGTTGTCGAACAATGCCCTGGTGTCGT